>NZ_JAKUEU010000086.1:0-21963 GCF_022663075.1 Bacillus cereus group sp. BfR-BA-01441 | reverse complement strand
TTACCATCAAGCATAGATAAAAGTTTAGTTACGGAGGAAGTTACGTATAATCCAAACGCTATGAAAAACCAGATAGCCCAAAAATCCATTTCTACAGAAGCGCAAAATCTTATTAAGAGTGTGAATAGTAAATATGGTACTAACCTTAAGTATGCAGATTTAAATGGAACAATTAGACTGGTTGATAAAAATATGTACTTACCAGCAGGTACAATTGGTGCACAAGTTTATATTGATGCGGTAAGTGAAAATGATTTTAAAATTATTTTCCTAGATAATAACGAAGCAACTATTGAGTTAGCTAAAAAGTGGACTACTATGTTAAATTCAGATTTAGTTCTAGATAAAGAAATTCAGGAAACTGTAGATGCTCAAGAAATTAATAACTATGAAAAAGGAAAGTATAAAGTTCGTGTAGGGCACTCTACAGCTGATCATATGATGTACATTCAAGTGCGTGTATAATATTATTGCATTTTAAAGATATATTTGATATATTTAAATCTGCAATATAATAATTAACTAATATATATAATTTATTTACGTAAAGGACACACCTTACGTACCTATCAAGGTACGGGTGTGTCCTTTTTTATGTTAAAAGGAGAGAGGTTATGAGACTGCGAAAAAAGATACTATTAACGTGTGTTTCGGTGATGTTGGTATGGCCATCAATAGCAAGTGCAAATAATGGGGACATTCCATTTTATAATGGAAATGAAGACACGTCTTTAAAATCACCTGAATTACAATTGGATGGGAAGTTACTTAGAGCAGGAAGTGGTTATAAATCAACAGAGTTCGATTATAAAGCGGATTTACATTTTCCTGCTGTGTACAATGGCTCTTTTAATTGGGGGAATTCGAGGGAAAACCTCATCCAAAATGAAGACCATTCAGAACCCTTTGTTCGTATTTCAAATGATGGTTATATTAATCCTTCAGTTACAGTGGGAGATCGTATGGTAACCGAAATGGAGAGAATTACAAACGATATAATTGCAAGTAAATATTGGGGTAACCCTAAATTCGTTTTAAGAAATTTAATTCCGCATAGGATTAAAAATGGGTTTTCAGATAAATCTTATGGAGAGTTCTACTGGATTAGAGACATAGCCTATCTTTCTGGTGGGTACGCAGGTGCTGGTGGTGTAAATGGTGTGAATAGGTATAGCTTGTGGTATGTACGCACAAGTAAACCTGAAATAAAAGATTTTAAAGCCAAGAGTGGAAAAAAAGATGTCCCTGTTAAATTTACATTTAACGGCTTTGAGTATGTAAGTAAAAATAAAGGTTACAATGACCGAGATCCTAATGGAACAACAGTAAACCCTTATCAAAAAGCTGCTGGAGAACGTAACCGAGTTAAATGGATGTTAGATATTACAAAAGATGGCGAAACCGTGTATCATCAAGAAAATTACCTGCGTTCAACTCCGCAAAAAGATAATCAAAAACCAAATGAAGGTGATGCAGGGGAATTTAAGTCAGAAGAATTAAAGTGGCAGCCACAAATGTGTGGCCGATATACTGCGAAAATTAAAGTCCTTGATGCTGTACAGAGGGGATCAAACGAGAAAACTATTGATTTTACTATAGATGGTAACTGTGGTACTGAAGTAACACCTAACCCAGATCCAGGCGATGAAGATGACTTTAAATATAAAATTGACTTTTCTGGCGACAGAATCGAAGGAGAAACAGCAAGAGAAGGAAAGAATATAAAAACAAGAATAGATGTATCACGTGATAATTTTAAACCAGAACGTGACCAATATAGAGAAAAGGTAAATAACAATATTAATAAGTCCCAGCAAGAAGTAAATAGTTCTGAATCTGATAGAGATAGTGCGCAGTCTAGTCTTAGTTATTGCCGTCGTAATCCAATTCATGAGGTAGATGCAGAAGGGAACCATCACTATTACGATAGAGACTGCTCTTGGGAAGAAAATAAACTAGATAGTGCGGCAAGTAGCCTAGATAATGCAAGACAGAAACTAGAAAAAGAGAAGAATAAAATTAAAAAGTTAGACGTATTAGAGGAAAAATATACAAATCCTGAAACAGTAGTTGTGTTAAAACATAACGGACAACAAGTCGCATCACAAAAGGTAAGATTAACAGAGGGAGAAAAGAAAACCCTGAAGCTTGACTGGCAGCATAAGGGGAGAGGAACAATTCAAGCAGAAATTAATCCTACTAGTAATCGCCTAGACATAGAAGAAACCACATACAAAAACAATCCTATTAAAACAGCTATCTATGCACCATCTCATGAAAAAGGAATGTGCGGTGTAACGAGTGTAAAAGGTGTGGTAGAAACAGTAAGTGAACGTGTATCAAAAGAAGACACAGCGGGAGAAATGTTCTATGAAACATTAAATGGTGGTATTGATGATCTATCACCTTCTAAGCTTCATAGTGGCTATGGCTTTTCGTATCAAGTAAATGGAACATATAAAAATCAGTGGAATGAAAATTATCCTGGTGTATTTACAGCAGCAACGGCACAATATCCATTTGCAGATGAAGGGCTAAAAACAGCACAAGATTTAGAGGCTGTTTCTAATACTGGATTAGCATCCAAATTCCAACCTAAAAATATGTATATGTCTGAAATAACAGGACATGTTTTCGATAGCAAAAGACCAACTAAGTCTCTATATTGGGATGGTCAAGAAAAAATTATTGATGGCCAACGCAAATGGTATGCACCATTAAAAACGAAAGATGGGAAATATGCGTTCAATGTTGAAACAAAACCAGCAGGTATAAATGAAATGAGCTTATGTCTGACAAGTGAGGTAGAAATTAAAGGGGTCGCATACGATGACTTTAAAAAGAGAAGGGTGCTTGCAGATCTTCCATTTCCTGTACAAACACCAGGCTGGAACTGGGTTGGAAAGGAACATATTATTACTGATTTATCAAACTGGTACTATATGAAGAATAGAAAATAGTTAAGTAGTATTGTATAATAGGTTGAATCGACACAATAATATATCCATCTTAAACTAGTAGCTGAATGGATAAACCAAAGGCACATCCCTTAATGGGATGTGCCTTTTTTTCATAGAAAGGGGAAATTAGAGTGGATAAAAAGAAAAAACAACGTGTTAGACGTTTGATTATTATGGGGACTGTCGCAATTATTGTATCGCTATACATTGGAAACGAATTTCAGGATCGGAATGGGAAGAGTTATGCTCCCGCAAAGTATTTTGAAACAGGAACAAAATTGATTTCGTTTTAATAATAATTGTGTCTCTTTCATCAACTATCGTGAAAAGTATTTCTATGCTAGCACTTCTTTTCTCCATAAAATGAAAAAGAAAGGATAGCAACCGACCACCTAGGAATATTCGGTTGCGTTAGATTAATTACAACATATTTTTGGTATGCTTAATAGGTTATAAACCTTGTTATAACAGAGTTTTTGGAGGTTTTTTAATTTGTAGATTACGTGTTTTTAAATAGAAAAAACAGATATTTTTTAGAAATGATTGACATGAAACTATATATATCATAATATTGAGATTGTAATATTAAAGAAAATAAATCCAACATTTTCATATAGACTTTAGATTAGCTAAAAGGACACACCTAAGGCGTTTTACGCCATAGGTGTGTCCTTTTTTGCGTTTAAAGGCTACATAAGGAGGAATATAAACATTGAAGCCGTCTAAGTTTCAAAAGAAGCAGATTACAGCGGTAGGTTTAGCTGCTATAACAGTAGCGGGTATCTATGGATACAATCATTTTGCAGTAGAAAATGCAGTGAAACCAACGAAAGTTGTGGTAGCAGCAAAGGATATACCTGCGCATACAGAGATTAAAGAAGAAATGCTAGTGGAACGAACATTACCTGGTGATGGGATTCCTCCAAATGCATTACGCGTAAGTAAAAAAGAGGTTATAGGTAAGTGGACAAATGATGGGCAGCCCATCACCGAAAATAGCTATCTTTTTAAAAATAAAGTAGTAAAGAAAGAGGAGTTAGCTGACTCTGCAATTTTAAATTTGAAAGATGGAGAAGTTGCATTCCCGTTACTCGTTGATTTGGAAACAAGTTCAGGTAATAGTATCATTCCTAATACCTATGTGGACTTGTATTTCAAACAAGTTGTGAAAGACGGAGACAATGAGAAGGTTGTATTCGGTGGTCTTTTCCAACGTGTACGTGTGACTGCTGCAAAAGATAGCAATACAGAAGATGCATTTGTATTAGAAAAGAAAGAATCAAAAGAGGAACAAGAAGGAAAACAAAAGCCAAAGGTAACGCGATTATATACACTGGCTGTTTCACCTGAACAGCTTCAATACTTAAATCGTGCAAAAACACTTGGAGATGTAATTCCTGTTGCAGTCGGACAAAAAGTAGAACAAACAGGGAAAGAACTAGAACCAGCTGAAGGATTCTCGCAAATATCTGATCAAAAGAACATTTTAGACTATATAGAGAAGCATTCGACCAATCCAATTTCTAAAAATGTAAAAGAGTATGTAGCGCAGTATCTGAACGAATCTAAGTAAGAAAGGAGTTTTTAGGATGGATCGGCAGGTAAGAATTATTGCTTTTTATGCCACAAATGAAAACGTAGGAAAAAGCACATTAAGTATTACGATGGCAAATGAGTTAGCTCATCTAGGAAAAAAGGTGCTTTATGTAGAAGCGGACCAAGTAAGACCAAGTTTTGCAATTGGAACAGGTCTTAGCCATGAGAATAAAAATATCCTAGAGCTTGTAAGAAAAGAAAATGAATATAATCTTTCACAGTATATTTGTACCAAGCAAGATTTGTTAGAGAAAAAAGTGAATCCAAGATTGATGCAAAAATTGCACGATAAGATGGATTTTCTGGTATTTCCATCAGGTTATAGTTTGGCTCAATTCCCAGAGATTCAAAACAAAGAATTGTTTGTAACGACTTTTATCGAATCACTTGTAGATACAGAATACGATTATATCATTCTATCGGTACCAACTGAATTATCCGAGGTGTTGAGTTATCCGATCCTATATCAATCAGACCTTGTTGTTCATGTGCTAAATGGCAACCCTCGTGGTGCAATAGCGATTAAACGCGAATTACAACTAATAGAAGAAGCAAAGCTAACATTGCCTCGTATGATTCATGTTTTGAATATGGGGGATGAGGATTATGTAGAAGATATTGAAAAGCTTTCTTCCCAAAACATTGCAGTGACAATTCCGTATGACAGAGATCGGACGAGTTACGAATGGGGGATGCAATTTGGTTCTCCGCAAATTAATACCAAGGTCCATCACATTATGGAAGCAGCTGGTCTTGATGTTCCATTCCAGCATACATCCTCTATGAAAAAGGGTCTCTTTGGTTTACGAAATTAAAAGGGAGGCAGTAGTATGTGGGGCTATTTACAGGAAAAACAAGTTGCCTTAAAGCGCAATCGAGTGGATTTATATCATTTTGGTTATATGATTCGTTCCAAATCGGCTCGAAAGTTAGGAACAACTAAAGCTCAACAGATTAAAGATATAACGGATGAAATTCGTGCATTTTTAGTAAAAGACCATCGTGATATCTTAAGCGAATCCTTTATGAATAGAGAGAAGAGAGCAGCTGTAGAACAAATCATTAAAAGCTTTCTATTAAGTAATCAGGTCGTCATTTCAGAGGTACCTTCTGAACAATTACTAAATATGGTATGTGACGATATTGTAGGGTTTGGGATTATAGAACCTTTAAAAGAAGATAAGGATGTAACCGATATTTATATCAATGGCACAAAAGAAATTATTTACGAAAAAATTGGAGAGGGAGAATGTACATTTCCTTACCGATTTGAGACAGAAGAAGAGGTAAAGGCTTTAGCCTATAAGATGGTAAACAGTACGTCAGAGTCATTAAATACAGCAAAGCCATATGTGGACTGCGTATTTCCGTATATACGTATCAATATAGCACTAGATGAACTAGGGGGACTAGGAACTACGATAACGATTCGTAAGAATGCAGATCATCTTCGTGCCTCTGAAGAGCGTATGTTATCTACAAATCAAGCATCGAAAGAGATATTGAACTTTTTGGCTGCAGCTGTGAAAGCAAAAATGAATATTTTAGTCGCTGGAGCAACAGGTACAGGGAAGTCAGAGTTTATGAAATATCTTGCTTCTCATATTCCAAATGGGAAGAAGAAAGAACGTACTCTCGTAGTAGAAGATAACCCTGAACTCTATTTGCATCGCATATTTCCAGAACATCACTTTGTTCCGATGCAGTGTAGGGCATCGGAAGTAGAGGGAAATGCAATCGACTTTGATAGATTGTTAACAAATGCTTTACGTCAAGGGCCTAAGAGATTAATTGTAGGGGAATCGAGGGGGAAAGAGGCTTTAAAAATGATTAACTTCTTCCAAACAGGACACCCCGGTTTTACTTCTGTCCATGCAAGGAGTGCGAAAGAAGCAGTCAGACGTTTAATGCTTATGTGCCTTCAAAGTGGTGCGAATATTGATGCTCAGTATTTATATGAATTAATTTCACAGACATTTGATGTGATTGTCTTTTTAGAAAAGAAAGATGATGGGAATCGCTATATTACAGAGATGATTGAATTATTGGATTATCAAGATGATATACAGTTCAATCAGCTCTCTCAATTTATTTCGACGGGTGAGGAATACGATGAAATGAATGAGAGAGTAGGAAAGATTCGTGGAGATCATATCATTACAGCAAAAATGTCAGCTGAAATGGAGAAGAAATTCCGTTCTTCTACTGTAAATCCAGCTCTTTATGCGCCATTCCTTTCGCAACAGGAGGTGCAGTATGCATAGTTTATTGGCTTATGGATGTATATTTTTAATCTTTATTAGTGTTGGATTGCTCGTTTTACTTTTTACAAAATCTAAGGGTTCTGCTCTTTCTCAATTTGTTCAAGAAAATGAGAAAGAAGAAAGGCGCTTGGAATTAAGAAATATCAAAGGTATACGAATGTATCTGCCACAATCCGTTATCCAAGAAGCCCAAAAGTACGAATGGAAATTGACGAAAAGTATGTACTGGATATATACGATTCTTTCTGGGATGAGTATTGCAGTAGTATTCTATTTTTCTTTTGGTAGAGATCCTTTTACACTGATTACCGTTTTATCTGGATTTTTAGTTCCAAGGTTTCTTCTTTATCGAAGAAAAAAACGTTACTACTTGGTTGTCATTGACCGTCTTTCTATCTATATGAAAGCTGTAGCAAATGCACTTCAAATTAGTAACAATGCAAAACGGGTGTTAGTTCAGGTGAAGCCAATGATGCATGAAAGCATTCAAGAAGAAATAGAGAAAGTTTCTCTTTTATTAGAAGGTGGAACCACAATGCATCGTGCATTTAGAGGATTCAATGAAACGTTTAACTTTAGAGAATTGGTTTTCTTCCATGAAATGTTGGAAGTGTGCAGCCGAGAAGGTGGAACAAATTCAGTACAAGTCTTACTAGATATTGCAGAAGATTTTGAAAAACAAAAGCTATACCTGGCAAGATTGCGTTCTAGTTTGTCGCAAGCACAACGTGCTTTTGTACAGAACTGCTTAATCGTCATAGCTATGCCGATTGTTATTATGTTGATGTCAAAAGAAGCATATGGATTTTTAGCAGGTTCTATGATGGGGAAAATCGCGTTATCGGTAAATATGTTCATTGTCTTTTTCTTAGCAACCCGTGTAGAAAAGATTGCAAATTATAACCCAACAGAAAGAGGGGAATAAGGTGGCTACGATTTTAGCTGTAGTGGTATTCGTTGTCATGTATTGGGTATTCTCTACCTTTCTACAAAGTAAAAAAGACAGCGGTAGCTTACTTACGAACTATGTAGAAAATGCAAAACGAATTGAAAAGAAGAATTTAAATCAAATGATGCTCGCTCCCTTCCAGTCGTTATCACATAAGTATCTGACAGAAGAAAAGAAAGAGCAGATTCAGAAAAAATTAGAAGAAGCTGGCCTGGATACGAAACCAGAAGAATATTTAAAAATGAAGGTTGCATATCCCATCATTTTCACCTCTGTTTTCTTGATATGTACGGTGTTCCATGATTACTACTTATTTAAAGTGGGTGTTTTAATTTCACCGCTGCTTTATTTCTATCCTGATTATCTATTAAAGAGAAGAATCAAGCAGGCGATAGAAGCTAGGAAGTTCGAATTACCAGAGTATCTAATTCCTATGCTGCAGTTGTTAAAAACACATACAACATTAGAAGCAGTAAAAAAGGCGCAAATATATGCCGGAAGACATCTTCGTCCGTATGTATCTACACTTACTGCGGAATTAGAAATGTATGCAGGATCGGATCAACCATTTCGAAACTTTGCAGCAGCCTTAAATAGTCCAGAAGTAAATACCTTTACGATTGCATTGCAACAAGCGCAAAAAACGGACAAGGTACAGAGTCTTCGCATTATGGATGCACAGATTAAAATGATGCGTGAGTTAAAACATGAAAACTATAACCGTCTCATTCAAAATAAACCAATGGAAATGAATAAATTTAACGTCGCAGTTATTGGATGTATTGTGATTTATCCAATGGTGATTGTTATTCAATCTTTAATGCAAGGATTTGCAAGCTTATAGAAGGAATTATCAAAAATGGAATAGGTAAAGGAGCAAAATATATGTTAACGAAAATGAAGAATTGGTTAAAAAATGAAGACTCACAATTATCATCAGAAAATGGTATGTTAATCGCCTTGGCGGTCATTATCGTATTAGTGATTGGCCCATTTGTATGGAAAGCAATCCAAGGTGGTTATGATACGATTCTAGCTCGATTCACAAAAGCATCAAGCAATGCAGATGTGAATTCTTGGAACAAGTAATAGAAGTTTTAGATTAATGATGTTTTTTACGTATAGCTCAAATAAATGGATAAGGGAGATTCAATCATGTTATCAAAAATGAAAAATTGGTTAAAAAACGAGGATTCGCAACTATCATCAGAAAACGGTATGTTAATCGCGTTAGCGGTGATTATCGTATTAGTAATTGGCCCGTTTGTATGGAAGGCAATCCAAGGTGGCTATGATACGATCCTGGCAAGATTCACAAAAGCATCAAGCAATGCAGACGTAAATTCTTGGAATAAGTAATTAAAGATTTAAATAGATAAGCTCTAATTTTAGCAGATTCTTAAAATCGATATATAAAGGAGACGAAATGAAATGTTAGCAAAAATGAAAAATTGGTTAAAAAATGAAGACTCACAATTATCATCAGAAAACGGTATGTTAATCGCGTTAGCGGTGATTATCGTATTAGTAATTGGCCCATTTGTATGGAAGGCAATCCAAGGTGGCTATGATACGATCCTGGCAAGATTCACAAAAGCATCAAGCAATGCAGATATAGATTCTTGGAATAAAAAATAAATATAAAAATAAACGAGGGGGCTACTCTAAAAGTGGTTCCCTTTTTTACACAGTATTTTTATATGAAATCAAGAGGGGAGTAAATAAAATGAGCTTGTATATCATGGGATTATTTCTAAGTTATATGGTACTTAATGTATTTACCGACTTAAAGTATAGAAAAACAAAAAATATATGGCATTTTATTTTTTTCATAGTAGGTTTAGGTATCACGTATTTTGCAGGAATACGAACGGGAAAAGAGATTGTAGTTGTACTAACTATGGCCTTAGTATGTGGCTTATTGTTAGAGACATTTAAATTTTCTTCACCTGGTGATACGAAAATGCTTGTGGTGGTAGCTTTATATGTTAGCAATGTAGTAGAAGAATCGGCTATGCTTACCGCAATTACATTAACAGCTTTCCATTTACTATTCTTTTGGATTGCTAGTGTTTATCGATTAATTAAAATTTTAGGGTTTGTAGGAGCGATTAAAGACCAATTGGAGCATGCTGCGTCTATATTTGGTGTGAAACTGCCTAAGAAAGAAATAAAGCTAATACAGAGCTTTCCTGGGGCTTGTTCTATTTTACTAGGGGCGATGGTTTATATTGCGTTCACTATCTATCAAAATGGAGGTATCTTGGCTTGAACAGTAGAATCATTCATCAAAGAGAAACCTATATTTACTTTACAATTTTTACGTTAACAGGCGTTATTATTTTAAACATGTTTATTAACATATTGTTTGTATTAGCATATCCTTTACTGATAGGATTAATTGTGCAGGTTATCTTGTTGCAGAAGATAAAGAAGCCATTTTATCGGAGCGGGAAAGAATTAACAGAACAGTTAAAACTAAAAAATATGTTTCTAGTAGAATCAAATATTTTAGGAGATGAAGAAGGAACAGTTTATGAGGTGCATCAAATGCCTTTTACAATCTCTAATGGATTAATTAATAAAGATAAGACTTATAAAGTGATAAAACAAGAGTATGAGAGAAAAGTCAAAGAGGATTTAACGAAAATTTCTAAATGGCAAGTTACAACAAAAGCTAGACTTGTTACGACAACACATTTTCGTTTATATACAATTTGGCAGAAAAATAGTACAGGCTATCAATTAAAAAAAATAGAGGATTGTGTTGATCCATATGCCAAGATGAACCCCATTCAATGGATGATTGCTTCATTCTGTACGACTGGTCGTATCAAGTACGATAAGAAACCAAAAGAGTGGGCAAGCTATGAATGGATTGCTTTAAGGTAAATAAAAAGACAGAAGAAAAAACTAAGTAGTTCAGTTATTGTAGGGAAACTTATTAATATACTGTTTGTATTGATAGATCCTTTACTAATTGGATTAATTATGCAGGTTATCTGGCTACAGAATATAATAAACGCATTTTATCCAAACGGAGCGAATTAACGGAACAATTAATTTGGCTGATAGCAAATAATATAGATCAAGAGAAAAATATAACTGAATTACATTTGAATTTGATTGATTAAAAGATAAAAACGGTCTAAATTTAGACCGTTTTTTTGTAGATATTTTTTATCCAAAATACAATCAAATTCAAGTGTCTATACAAATAGTCCTTTTAGCAGAAGCAACTGCACACGATAATAATTATTAAAATAAATAATATAACTAATAAGGGAAATCCTCTAGCAAAACCCCAACCTTCATCGCAACTACTACGATATCCCATAACAAGAGTGTCTTCTTTAGATAAGAATGTAAAACTAGGGTTCATTCTATGGATTCTAATGGGTTCACATTAATGTATGTTTTTTTGAGAGTGCCCTTTTAAAATAAGAAAAAGACAACCTAAGGTGCCTTCTTGCGAGTTGAACCATCGTAATATGGTGTTGGATGCCAATCCAATTATTATTTTACTATGTTAAGTAGTTTCAGTTATTGAGAAAAAACAAAAGTACTCTTTCGAATGCTACTGCTTACTTCACTACCTTATCCATAACCTCTTTATATTTATTAAACACATCATCTTTCATATTACCATTCATTTGTAAAAGGAAATTCGCTTGGCGTATATTTTCCTTAAAATGTGGGTGGGACCTCATATTCGAATATATAAGAGTACAGACTCCAATTTCTTTTTCGTGTTTAGTATGTGTATTGGATATCTTTGAAATAAAAAAAGTGATTTAATTAGGAAAGGAAGTTTTAAATCATGGGTTTTGAAGCGTTAAAGAGAAAAATGCTAACTACACCACATGGATTTACTGCTGGAATAGAAGGGCCTTCATGTGATAAAAACGGGAATATTTACGCTGTTAATTTTAAAAGAAGAGGTACAATTGGAAAAGTAACCCCAATTGGAGATAGTAATATCTTTATTGAACTTCCTAAGAATAGCATCGGAAGCGGGACACGTATTGATCGTAATGGAACTTTGTTTATTGCAGATTATGTTAATCATAATATATTTGCAGTTAATATTGAAACCAAAAAAATAAAGGTGTATGCTCATGACCCTGCTATGACCCAGCCTAACGATTTAGCGATAACCGATCAAGGTGTTTTATTTGCTAGTGATCCTAACTGGAGTGAATCAACGGGACAATTATGGCGTATTAATAAAAATGGGGTCACTCATTTATTAGAAAGTAATATGGGAACGACTAATGGAATTGAAGTGAGTCCTGATGAAAAGAAACTATATGTAAATGAAACAGTACAAAGAAAAATATGGGTATATGATTTATCAAGTGATTACGAATTAAGTAATAAACGTTTATTTATAGAATTTCCCGATTTTGGACTTGATGGAATGCGTTGTGATATGGCTGGGAATTTGTTTGTAGCTCGCATTGGCAAAGGTGTGGTGGCAAAGATATCACCTGATGGTCATCTTCTAAGTGAAATTCATCTTGAGGGAAGAAACTGTAATAACCTTACATTTGGAGGAACTGATGGGAAAACCTGTTATGTGACAGTGGCTGATACAGGAAACATTCAAACGTTTGAAACAGATGTCCCCGGAAGGTGTTGGAGTTTACTACAGGATAGATAAGAAGGTTCTGGTGCAAAATATGAGTTATATTGTATCTCTGCATTTTGTCTGGGGATTTTTTCATAAAGAAAAGAAGAACCCCTTAAGGTGACTTCCACCGACTGACCTCATCTTAATTTTATTATGTTGTTATTATATAAGAAAAGAAGACATCGATTAAGATGTCTTCTTTTACTTGTACACTTGTTAAGAAGGTATTGTATTGCTTAAAAACCATAAAAAATATAACAATCATCGAGTAAACCTATTATAGCATCAATAAATAGAGTTTTTATATGTAATATTGCATATATATAGATTTATTTATATTTTATCGATATAGTTAAATTGTCTGTTTCTTGTTTTAATTCGTTTATTTATTTTGAGTGCTCCAGCAATGGAGCCTTTTTTTATGCAATAAAACATTTTCTTTTCATTACTTGGTTAATCTATATTAACTTTACTCTCTTAAATTATATCTATATTTCACTAAATGATTATATAGATAATCAGTTTTTTTCTAATAATCTAGTGGATTGATAATTTTCATGTTATTTGTTAATTTTATAGGGAAATTTATCATGTAATGAAGATTGAGAAATCAAGAATTATAAAAAACTTATAGTATTTTTAGGAAAAATATATTTATAATCCATATATAAATATATTATAATTTAATCTCTAAAACTAACCAAAAAGGACTGCCTAATGGTGGTCTTTTTTATATTGGTGAGATTGTACTAGTATGATAGAATAGGATTAACTGTATATTGTGAGGGTGATTGGTTATCCCTTCTTTCCATTTGGAAGGAAAGGGGGGGATATACCTATGGAGTTTTTGTTTGAGCTTCTAAAAGAATTTGTGAAAGCCATTGTACGTGAAGTTTCTGCGTATGTTTTTAGGAAACAAATTTTAGAAAAAGATAACAAAAAACCCACTCCTCGTCGCCGTCGGAAGCAAAAGGGTGGGTTTCGTAAAAAATAAATGATATAACCACCACCCTGACGGTAGCAGTTATTAGAAGAGATGTTAGCGCATCTCTTCTTTTATTATATACACAAGCTATTACTGTAATACTAATACAGTAATTATATCAAACGTACATAAAAAATCAATGATTACGTAATAGATATAATGTACAGAAGAAAAGAAACCAAAGGATGCCTTTTTTCAATTTATGACATCCCTAATTGATTGTAAATTGATTTGAATACGTGTATTCACCACGATATTTAATTGCAGCCACATAAGTACCACTTGTATAGCTATCTGTGATAGGGGTTTGCCAAATTTCTGTTCCAGGAATAAATTTTGGTTCTATTGTTTGGAATCGTTCTAGGGTACCATTTGTGTGGATTTTAAAAAATTTCATTTGCGCACCAAAATGTTCTCTACCAAAGTGCTGTGTTAAGTAAAATGTATCACCAGTTATTAAATTTCCAATCTTCCAATCTGGTTGATATGTACTTTCCTCTGAATTTTGTAAATCCACAATGGTTTTAAATCCCCAATCATCATTAAGTGGATCTGAGTAAGCTGCAGCTGCTTGTGAGGTAGGCTTACTCATTTCTATTGCAGTAAAACCGCTAAAAGTTAACGCCCCAATTAATGCTAATTTTCCTAATTTCATTATTGTTTCCCCCCTATTAATTTTTAAAACCAGAAATCATACACACATAATAATATAATCTCCTGTATTATATTTCAAATATCCCCTAAAAAATCCATAAATAAAAAAGGCACCCCAAAGGTGCCTTCCTCCGACTTGAATCACTTTAATTCTAAGAATATGTATTGGACTCCCATTCAAGTATTATTTTTCTCAATGAATAATTGGTGTATTTTAGGATGTTTTTTACTATTTTTATGTTAAGATATTTTGGTTGATATTCATCTTATTTTAGGAGGTTGGAAGATCTGTTACATGCTTTTCATATGGATTTTAGTTTCTATACCGAAAGTATAAAAGTTTTAGGGTTATTAGGGAATTCTACTCGCTTATTAATTGTTTGTAAATTGATTACATATGGATCGTTGTCAGTTTCTGATTTAAGTAAGCAAACAAGAATTACAGAGGATTTGATTGTACAACATTTGCGTAAATTAGCCTTTGGAAATATTGTAATTAGTGAACGTATAGGGAAAAGGCTTTATTTTAAAATAAAAGATAATAAAACAATTGAGATTATTAAGGTATTAGGGTTACTAAGTTAATTTTAATTACTTTCAATATAAATGATTTTGCTATAACTCAATTGTGCAAAATTATATTTAGCCCGCCTATGAAAATAGGTAGGTTTTTAATATACAAAAAGGCGCCCATATAAGGGTGCCTTTTCCAATAGTTTTTAGCAGAAACAACTGCATCCGATAATGATTAATAGAATAAATAATACAACTAATAAAGCGAATCCTCCAGCGAAACCGCAGCCTTCGCCGCAACTACCACCATATCCCATAACAATAGTGCCTCCTTTAGATTAGAGGGTAAAACTAGGGTTCATTCCATGGATTTTAATGGGTTCACTTTACCTTATGTTTTCAAGAATGAATTGAGCAGGTCCTTTTGAAAATAGAAAAAAGACGCCATAAGGCGCCTTCCTTTTAGGTAGATAAGACTTTAGTTTTCCAATCTAAAGAAATTTTGTATCAGCTCTTTGAGAGTATATCATGATATTTGCTTGATTTATTATGCATTTTTACATATATCTTCAAATCCCTCTATTTTCTATTTGATAAAATGAAATTCCAATATTGTTAATAATTAAATAAATATTTATATAAATTGAAAATATTTACAAAAATTATAAAAGTGATACATTTAAGGTGCAAGTTATAAAACATATTTAAGGGGGATTTATTATGTTTAAGAAATTAGTAGTAGGAACATTAGCAACTGGTATCGCATTAACTGGAGGGATTGGAGCAGCATCAGCAAGTACAGAAGGTGTAGATAATACTAAAAATTCAGCACCAATTGTCCAACGTACCCAAATACTTAAAGATGACTTCAGTCTGATAAATGGTGAAAGAGAAGTATCGTTCGAGCATGTAAAAAAAGCAGATATGAGAGTTCATATGACAAACAATACTAAAGGCACGCTTGATTGGTTTTTAAAAGACTCAAAAGGCAATGTTATTGATAAGGGATCGTTAGCAGCAGGAAAGGGGTTTACAAATACGTACAATACTCTTTCAAAAGGTAAATATAAGCTTAAAGTTACTCACAGAAATGGTGGTTCTGGATCATTCTATGCAGCTGCTCGTACTTTAGACTAATACATAGAACCATCTTAAGTGTATTGAAGAAAAACAATCGGAGAGTTTGAAGATTAAGGAGTTTTGTTATAATATCATCGCGCGCAAATGCAAAATCAAAAAAGGCCTACCTACGAAATTGAAGTGACCCCCGAAAGTTAGACAGGTCGTTTCATTAGGCAGCCTCTAGGGTATGAGCCCGGTATTGTACTGGGCTCATACCCTTTAATTTTGCCTTAATTCTTTTATGGTTATAGTATTCTATATACTTTGCTAATTCTAGTTTGAAATGTGTTATATTTTCAAATTCTTTTCGATACAGAAATTCCGATTTCATGATACCGAAGAAATTTTCAATAACGGCATTGTCATAACAGTTTCCTTTGCGAGACATACTTTGAGTTATGCCACAATTCTTAAGAGAATGACGGTATTGTTTCATTTGATAGTGCCAACCTTGATCAGAGTGAATGAGGAGTTTATCCGGATCGGTTACACAATAAAGTGCTTGGTCCAACATCGTTGAAACAAGGGAATAGGTCGGTCTGGGACCAATTGTATACGTGATAATTTCACCATTAAATAAATCCAACATTGGTGATAGGTATAACTTCTCCCCAAATAATTTAAACTCCATAATATCTGTAACCCACTTTTCATTTGGTTTTTCAGCTTGGAAGTTGCGATTTAAAATATTTGGCGCAATTTTCCCAACTGTCCCTTTGTAAGAGCGATATTTTTTCATACGAACCAGACATTTTAACCCTAATTCTTTCATAAGGCGATACACTTTTTTATGATTTACTTTGTGTCCACGATTCATAAGTTCATCACGAATACGACGATAGCCATAACACCCATCGTGTTCATTATAAATAGCTTGAATCAGTTCTTTTACCTCCGCATTTGGATCAGGACGATTAAAACGTTTCATCCAGTAATAGTACGTACTACGTGGAATGTTTGCGAGTTGAAGTAACTCCTTGATAGGAAATTCATGCCGTAACTCGTAGATTACTTGCGCTTTGTCTTGTTTGGTGATTTTTCTTTGTTTTGAACTAAGGCATTCAACTTTTTTAAATATGCATTTTCCATACGTAAACGCTCATTTTCCGCTTGTAAGGCTTCGATGGATCCTTCATCTACTGGTTTTATTTTTTTATCTTTCATGGTTGGACGCCCCTTTTTCTTTAATTGTAGGGCATCCAATCCTCCTGTTTCATAAGACGGTATATTGAAAAGTGCCGCTGTTTCTCTGATAGATGTCCCGTGTTCATTCATATAATAAAGTACATCTAGTTTATACTGGGCTGGGTAGAATGTATAGCACTTTTCAAAGGCCTTTTCACCTGAAGACTCATATCGTCTAATCCACTCACGAAGTACGCTAGGGTTAACTCCTATAGATTTAGCAATTATTTTTCCACTTTCTGTACCATCTAAATATCGTTTCACCGCTTGGATTTTTTCTTTTGAAGAAAATTTAGCCATAAAAAATGCACCTCCAATTGTTAGACTGTGTCTAACAATTGGGGTGCACTTCAAATAGGTGGGCTTTTTAATACATAAAAAAAGACACCCAAAGGTGCCTTTTACGCTGTAACAAATTTAAATACATAGTACATAAAAAATAACAAAGATAGACTTGCTAATCTGCCAGCAATTGATTCTTTCATAAATTTCATAAGTATCACTTTGACAATCAATGCTAAAAATAACGATATAAACAGTACCATAGCAAGTTTGATAGCTAAGTCGTTTATAGTTGGATTAAACGCTTCAAAGTTAATAATGATATTCACTTATCCCTCTTTTTATCTATTTATATTTATAATTAGATTTATATTGTTTTGACTAATAAAGAGACGTTAATTTGAGAACCATTTATTTTTGGATTATAAGAGTACTCTCACATTTACGACAAGCAATCTTCTCTTCCTCAAAAATGAATAAATTCTCAGCATCACATTCTGGGCATACAACCGCAAATGGTGTTTTTATATTTTTATAACATAGGAAAGACATGACTGCCAGGAATAGAGCAGGTATAACAAGCATCATAAGTAAGAATAGGCCCGCAAAAACGCCTGCAATTATGGAAAGTGGTTTCATTAGTTTTCTACCTACGGAGTTTACTTGATTATCCTTTTTACGAAAAGCAGTAACAAGGTAAGTTTGGGTTTCTTTTACTGGCTCAAATGCATTTACCGTATTGTAATCTTGTTCATCCATAGTAGGATAGGAAGTGTTTGGTCCTTGATACCCTCGTTGTATATAATAGTTGTTTGACTCAGATATTCGTGGCGTATACGAGATTCCAGTTCCAGGTATATAAGTTGTTGTTCTTGATTCAGGTGGAATGGAGTTCCCTCCCGTACCTGTGTATGTAAAGTTAATTTTCACACCCGGGGAAACTTGGATAATTCTACGAAACTTATAACCCATAATATTGTATCCTCTCCATCTAATTAATATAATCATTCACTAATTATAACAAATTTTTAACTTAAAATTAATATATTAAATTAAAACAAACTAATAAAAAAGAGTAATATTGAAGTTGACTAATTTAAGGCGTTTTAGGAGTCCTTTTTTATAAAAAAAACACCCTAAGGTGCCTTCCTCTAACTTGGACTATCCTGTATTAATGCCATATTGATTAATACATTAAATTATAAAAATAATTCGTTATTCTTCCATGTACCCTAGCTGATATAATGTATAAGGAAATTATTAGTTAATTAATACTGCACATATATTATAAGGGGAGGCAAATAAGTTATGCAGATATTGTTAGAAATTTTTTCTGCTATATGTGATTTCTTTTATGCTGTACAACGGACGAAAGAAGAGAACAAGCAAAATAAGGAAGGTACTAGTAGTATGGTCTATGTTTTTTCCGTACTCGTAATTGTAGTAATAATTCTTTTTGCAATGTTTGCAACGCAATAGATGTTCAATCAAGAAGAAAGTATTAGAGAAAACAAGATAGTGAATAATATACATAAGCACCTCACCATCTCCATAGGATGGCGAGGCTTTTTAATGTACCAAAAAAAGACACCCAAATAAGAGTGTCTTTTCCCATAGTTTTTAGCAGAAGCAAGAAGCTCCGACAATAATTAATAAAATAAATAATACAACTAATAAAGCAAATCCTCCTGCAAAGCCACAGCCGCCACCGCAGCTACCACCAAAGCCCATAATAATTCCTCCTTTAAAGAGTAGGAGAAAAATAAGGAGTCACTCATGTATTTTAATGGATTCAAATTACTTTATGTTTTTATGGATTAAATGAGCATGGCCTTTTGAAAATAAAAAAAAGACGCCATAAAGCGCCCCCCATTTGGGTAAATAGGAAGTAAGGTTTCCATTTTAATTGAAAAAAATAGAACAGGTGCTTAGATTTTATCACGATTTTTTGCTGAATGAACATGCATTATTACATACAATCATAAATTCCTCTATTTTCCATTTGATAAATTGTATTACCAAAAAAAATAAATATCACTAAAAATTAAAAATATTTACAAAAATAACAAAAGTGATACATTTAAGGTGCAAGTTATAAAAAACTATTAAAGGGGGATTTATTATGTTCAAGAAATTAGTAGTTGGAGCATTAGCAGCTGGTATTGCATTGACTGGAGGAATTGGGGCTGCGTCAGCAAGTACAGAGAATACAGCAAGTGCAACACTTGCTAATGAATGTTGGGCTTTTGATCATATTACTTATCTCGGGGATAATAAGTATGGAAAAACTTAATATCGTGATAATGGGATTTATCCTGATTCATATGATGAGCAAGTTTGTGGAGGAACAATGTATTGGTATTTTAAAGATCTTAATAGTAATGGAAGGGCTATTTATGAAGGACGACTTGTAAAATAATTTTTTTTTAATTATTTCACAAGTACGAAATCTATTAATAGATTTCGTATCAACAACAGATAAAAATGTGATAATAACAAAAGAAGACATCGATTAAGATGTCTTCTTTTACTTGTACACTTGGTGTATGGTATAAACAGCACCATAGCGACTTTGATTGCGATGTCATTTATAGTTGGGTTAAACGGTTCAAAATTAATGATGATATTCACTTACCTTCTTTTTAATCTTATTATTTTTATAATGCATTTTTAATGTTTTGTCCGCAATAAAAAAGACACCCAAAGGTGCCTTTCTCCGACTTGAACCACTTTAATTTTAATAATATGCATTTGGACTTTCATCCAAATAATATTTTACCATATTAAATTATATTGGTGATTGAGAAATATGAATTGAATCTATTGTTTTACTTTTAAGCTCTTTTCGTATTCTTTAGCTTCATCAACATTTTTAAATGTTTTTAAATCGAATATCTTTTCTCCATCAATACATACAACTAATACTCCATCTTGAGCTTGAAGAACACTACCTACATTACCTTTTCCGAGTGAAATACTAAAGGGATTCTCTACATTTAATGATTTCTTTTTAGCAAGATAATCTTTAAATGGCATACCAATGGATAGTTCGTCTTTTAAGCCTTTAATAGTGTTACCAGAAGTAGTTGTTGGTTGTTCCTTTTTTGTAGCCTCTTCTTGCTGTTTGCGTTGCTTTTCAGCCGTCTCTTGTTCTGCTTTCTCCTTTTTCACAGTCCCTTTTTCTTCAGCTTCCTTTTGTGCTTCTTGCTCAGCTGTAGATTCTTTGGAAGTACTTACTGTCTCGTTAGATGAACATGCTGCTAATCCCATAAATAAAGCGAAACAAGTAAGTGTTGTTAATAGTTTTTTGTTCATAGTATGTATCCCCCAGCGTTTAAAATGTAAGATTTACCTGAACTATCATAACAAATATAATCACAACTATTTTGTCATATTATGTCGAAATGAAAAAAAGACACCCAAAGGTGCCTTCCTCCGACTTGAACCACATTAATTTTAATAATATGTATTGGACTCCCATTCAAGTATCATTTTTCTCAATGAATGATTGGTATATTTTAGGGTATTTTTTGCTATTTTTATGTTAAGATATTTTGGTTGATATTCATCTTATTTTAGGAGGTTGGAAGATCTGTTACATGCTTTTCATATGGATTTTAGTTTCTATACCGAAAGTATAAAAGTTTTAGGGTTATTAGGGAATTCTACTCGCTTATCAATTGTTTGTAAATTGATTACATATGGATCGTTGTCAGTTTCTGATTTAAGTAAGCAAACAAGAATTACAGAAGATTTGATTGTACAACATTTGCGTAAATTAGCCTTTGGAAATATTGTAATTAGTGAACGTATAGGTAAAAGGCTTTATTTTAAAATAAAAGATAATAGAACAATTGAGATTATTAAGGTATTAGGGTTACAAAGTTAAATTTAATCATTTGTATCCCTTTTTGGGGATACACGAAAATCTCTGTATCAACTTTCACTTAAAAACATAGGAATACGATTTCAATTTTCTTACAATTCTGCATAAATATTTATAATTATAGAAATAGTTTGGAAATTTTGGATTGATATGTAAAGATTAGAGAGGTAATTTACAAAAATCGAAAGGGGATTTGATATGAATACAAAGTATGTTATTAATCCAAAATGTTTTCGGTTTAAAGTATTAAGTTTAGTTGCAGTTTTAATGATTACTATTTCTACATTTTTTGTAAGTGGAAATACAACCACTTTAGCTGCTACATCTACACCTGTATATTTAAGTGACACGTTGACTCCGATTTCTGTTGTAGGAGATATAGAGAAAATAAATCCTAATTATTCTTCGTATAATAAAAACCAATCATTTTATAAAACGAAGTTATCTATTAATGGTGTGCAATATGACAAAGGAATTGGCTCACATGCAAATAGTACAATTAAGTATAATTTGAATGGACAGTATTCTAAATTTACAGTAGATGTAGGAATAGATGATCAAGTAGCAGCTGGTCATGGTTCTGTGAATTTTGTGATAATCGCTGATGGCAAAATTCTGTATATAAGTCCGGTTAAAAAATCTCACGATCCAGCTGAACATGTAGAAGTAAATATTGCAGGAAAAAATACACTTGAGTTAGTTTCGTATAATGCTAATGATAATATTGACAATGACCATGCTGACTGGGCGGATGCAAAATTGTTTACTCAATGAGTACAATATATTACTAAACTATAATTTACTAAAAAAGTCGAGTTCCTAGTGAAGTGACCCCTAAAAGTTAGACACGGTTATTTCATTAGGCAGCTTGATAAAAATGAGTCCGGTATTGCACCGGGCTCATTTTTAATTTTGCCTTTATCCGTTTTGTATT
>NZ_JAKUEU010000085.1:0-22172 GCF_022663075.1 Bacillus cereus group sp. BfR-BA-01441 | reverse complement strand
CTGGATCTTGCGCTTGTTTATTAGTATCCTGTTTGGTGCCATCTTCTTTAGAGTTTTCTACTTGAACAGGAACTGATATAGGCTGAACCATTGTACCTAAAGGAAAAGCGATTTGAACTGATTTTTCTCCAGTTTTTAAAGTTGAGTTAAACACGGTATCAACTTTAATTTTTCCTTTAGCGTCTTTCAAATTTTCTACTTGATTATTAAATATTAATTTTAATTTATTATCTTTAGCTGTTATAAAATATTGACCAATATTTTTTTGATCTGTTACTAAATCTCCTTGCAAATCTTTAGATACTTTTAATGCAAGTGGTATTTGAACTACTGCTGTATCATTTGCGTGTGCAGCTTGTTGATCCTTTATTGACCAAGCGTATTCTACTTGAATGATTGATCCTATCTTTATTAAATTGTTAGGATTTTTTGCTTCGTCAATAATATGATTCGTTGCATCTTTCATTTCAACAGTGTCAAATAAGGAATCTCCTGTTAAGGTTTCCGCTTTTACTTGATTGTATGGAAAACTAGCAATTTGCGAAAATAGTACGAATACAATTAAACATACATTGAAAAGTTTTTTCATTTTTCCTCCTCTGAACATTCATTTGTCCATTGGGGACTTATTCCACATGAACAAATGGAATATTAAAAGTATTTGTTATAAGCTATTTATTTTTGCTATCCCTCCGTTTCTATACGCGTTCTCAGACAAACAGGATTATGTTCAAAGTAAAATTGTTTAACGTAAAACAAAATGTATATTTACACAGTTCTATGGAAATATACACAATTCGACAAAAAATGTCGAAAAAAATACTGATATAAAGAATGATATCAGACCCTTATATGTGAGATAGTTTTCATGTATATCTAGTAAAAAAGAATGGTTATAAAGGTAAGTTTTACGATACATACTAACCAATGTAGTGTATCCCTTTGTGACGGCTTATTTTTGCCTTAAAGTTATGTGGAGATAAAAAGCTAGATAGGGTTGGTTTTGGTCAGAATGAAGACAATATGTACTTTGAAAATAGTCATTTATTTTGTCTAAAGAGAGTTGTGCGATTAGTGGACCGAAGTTGAAAGATGATAGTTTCTTACATTGTTAGAGGAATATAAGAATTACAGAATATTCGACTAACACGTTACTACGGTCATTTTTGAGACTGTTTAAACAATAAGAAAGAAGGTGTTTTTAGTTACAATATCTTTTTAGTAAAGATAAGCTTAAGTAACCTCCGCTAAAGATTATATACTTAAATGATAAAGAGTTCAACAGTAGTTCACATATTTTCCCAAAAATAAAAACGGCTGTTTTATGTGGAATAAATCTACAAAACAGCCGTTTTTGGTATTAGATTTCTGTTAAAATTATTGGTTCGCCGCGCGTTACGATAACCGTATGTTCACATTGTGCAACAAGACTTTTATCAGGTGTAACGAATGTCCAGCCGTCGTCACCACGTTCAATAATATGATCAGCTTTCATAGAGATGAACGGTTCTACAGCGATAACAAGACCGTCTTTTAGAAGCGCATTATCCATTGGATCATAGTAACTTAAAATGTGATTTGGTGCTTCATGTAAGCTAAGACCAATGCCGTGACCAGTTAAGTTTTGAATAACATTGTATCCACTTTTATGTGCGAAGTTTGAAACAGCACGACCAATTTGATTTTGTTTTGAGCCAGCTCTAACCTTTTTCATTGCTGCCCAAAATGCATCAACTGCTGCTTGGCAAAGCTTTTCTTTTGCTTCGTCTTCTCCAAGAACAAATGAGATACCTGTATCTGCATAATAGCCATCAAGTGCAGCAGATACATCGACGTTTACTAAGTCGCCTTCTTTTAATACGCGATCTCCTGGAATACCATGAGCAACTTCCTCATTTACACTAATGCAAGTTACACCTGGGAAATCATATTCTTTTTCAGGTGCAGAAATAGCACCATGCTCATCTAATACTTTTTTACCGATCAAATCAAGCTCTTTCGTTGTCATACCTGGCTTCGCTTCTTTTTTCATTTCTTCACGTGCAAGCGCAACGATGCGGCCGATTTTTCGTAAGCCTTCTAAATCTTGTTCATTACGAATAATCATGAAAACCACTGTCCTTCCTCGAATATATATCTTATCCGATTGTATCATGTTTATTTTCGTCCTGCTACTCGCTTGCGGTATGCGGGTTGATTCCTCTCATAAAGAATACATGACAATTGTCATATCGATGTCATGACGCATCATACTGTTTCCTAAGTTTTCCAAGTAATACAATGTAAATATAAGAAACAGCGGGGGTGGAGAGATGGAAAAGATTATTGAGGTAAATGGTGTTTCTAAAACATTTAAACATAAAAACGCAGTAAATAATGTTTCATTTCATGTAAATAAAGGGGAAATAGTAGCGTTACTTGGTCCGAATGGTGCGGGGAAAACAACGACGATGTCGATGATGCTTGGATTAAAGGACCCGACAGAAGGTAAGGTCTTTATATTTGGAAAGAGTCCAAAGCATAGAGATGTTCGTAATAGCCTCGGTGCGATGCTGCAAGAAGTAAGTGTCATTGATAGTATTACGGTGGAAGAGGCAATCGAGTTATTCCGTAGTTATTATACGAATCCTATAGCGAAAGAAACGTTACTGCAGTTATCAAATTTAGAATCAGAGCGAAAGCAAAGATGTGAGAAGTTATCAGGTGGGCAAAAAAGAAGGTTGAATTTTGCGCTTGCACTTGCGGGAAATCCAGATTTGTTATTTTTAGATGAGCCGACAGTCGGAATGGATATTACGTCTCGAAGAATGTTTTGGGAAACGATTCGAAAGTTAGCAAGTGAAGGGAAAACAATTATTTTAACGACGCATTATTTAGAAGAAGCAGATGCTTTAGCAAATCGTATCTTATTATTTGCGAACGGAAAGATTATCGCAGATGGTACACCAGACGAAATGAAAGCGACGATTTCGCGAAAAACAATCACATTTTACTCGAAGGAAAGCATTCCTACAAAATTACTAAAGGAATTACCAAATGTAACAGAAGTAAAGTCAAGCGAAGGACGCTTCATTTTAACAACGGAGGATACGGATGCAACTTTAAAAGCCATTTATCAAAAGAGTTTACCTGTAACAGATGTTTCAGTTGAACGTGGAAGTCTTGATGAAGCATTCGAACAGTTTGTCGCAAATCAGAAGGAGGAAATCGCATGAGAGCATTATGGATGCAATGCAAAATAGAAATTTTACGTACATTCCGCAATAAATTATTTATCTTTTTCTCATTATTAATGCCTGTTATGTTTTACTACATTTTCACAAATGTTGTTCAAGTACCACAAAACGGAGATGCGTGGAAAGCACATTATTTAATTTCGATGGCAACTTTCAGTATTGTAGGGACTGCACTCTTTAGTTTCGGTGTGAGACTTTCTCAGGAAAGAGGGCAAGGATGGACACATCTTCTAAAAATTACACCGCTTCCAGAGGGAGCATATTTAACAGCAAAAATTATCGCTCAAACAGTAGTAAATGCTTTTTCAATATTAGTTATCTTTATTGCAGGGATACTAATTAATCATGTTGAGTTAACGATAGGGCAATGGATTGGTGCGGGATTATGGTTATTGTTAGGGGTAACACCATTTTTAGCGTTAGGAACAGTAATAGGTTCCATTAAGAAGGCGGACGCAGCTGCTGGCTTAGCAAATATTTTAAATATGAGTTTAGCTATAGTTGGCGGGTTATGGATGCCGATTGAAGTATTCCCAAAAATATTAAGAACGATTGGTGAATGGACACCGACATACCATTTCGGAAGTGGTGCGTGGGATATTGTAGCTGGAAAATCAATTGGATGGGAAAATATCGCGGTATTAGGAGGTTATTTCCTTATATTTGTTGTAGTATCAATATATATAAGAAAAAGACAGGAAGCGGTATAAATGATAGAGAAGAAGAGGATTGAGATTTTTCCGAAACATATGGGATTCTTCCCGTATATGTGGTTTGTTTATCTATTATTTCCAATTTATCACTTAGCGCAGGCATCAGGATGGAAGCTTGTAATAGGAAGCGGTATGTTGATAATTTTTATCGTCACATACCGTCAGCTTTATTTTGTTCAGAGGACGTTTGTTTTTTGGGCGTGTATTCAAATGGTACTCATCTTTTTATTTGCTTTATTTTATAATCCTTTTATGATATTTTTTGGCTTTTTCACAGCAAGTGCGATGGGATTTGCGCCAAATAAGAAAGTATTTCGAGTGCTGTTATGTTCGTTAGTTATCATGCTTGGAGCATTTTTATTTGTAAATATGAATCAACTAACAACTACAAGTTTAGTAAATATCGTTCCAATGTTTATTTTAATGCTTCTTACGCCATTTGGTATGCGCAATTTTAATCAGAAAAAGATGTTAAGAAATCAATTGGATCAGGCGAACGAGCAAATTAAAGACTTAGTAAAACGTGAAGAACGGCAGCGGATTGCAAGAGATCTTCATGACACATTAGGGCATACGTTATCTCTTATTACTTTGAAAAGCCAGCTTGTAGAGAAGTTAATTGTGAAAAATCCAGAGCGTGCAAGTGCGGAAGCGAAGGAAATTACACAAACGTCTCGTACAGCCTTAAAACAGCTGAGAGAATTAATTTCTGATATGCGTATGATTACGGTAGAAGAAGAGCTAGAGCAAATAAAAGCGATCTTACAAGCAGCTAATATTGAATTAGAAGTGAGGCAAGAAGCAAGATCGAGCTCGTTATCACCAATTGAACAAAATATTGTCGGGATGTGTTTACGTGAGGCCGTTACAAATGTTGTAAAACATAGTAAGGCAACGCGGTGCGCAGTTTCTGTATTAGAATCACAAGGTGAACTGATTTTGAAAGTAGAAGATAACGGAATCGGTTTAACAGATCAAAATCATGATGGAAATGGTATTCGCGGCATGAAAGAACGAATTGCTCTTATTGATGGATTTGTTGAACTAGGTACAATCAATCCAGGGACGTTATTAACGGTAAAAGTTCCAGTTGTTATTAGAACAGGAAAAGATGAGGTGAGGGCATGATTCGAATTATTATTGCAGAAGACCAGCGGATGCTTCGTGGTGCATTAGGGGCCCTGCTTGATCTAGAAGATGATATCGAAGTAATTGGGCAAGCTGCGAACGGGGAAGAGGCGTTAGAATTAATTGAATCGTTAAAGCCCGATGTAAGTATTATGGATATTGAAATGCCGATTCAAAGTGGATTGGATGTCGCTGAGACTTTAAAGAAAGAAAAATCATCATGCAAAGTAATGATTTTAACAACATTTGCACGGCCGGGATATTTTGAAAGAGCAATGAAAGCTGGTGTGCACGGCTATTTATTAAAGGATAGCCCAAGTGAAGATTTAGCGGCAGCAATTCGTAATGTAATGAAGGGGAAACGAGAGGTCTCCCAAGATTTAATGTTTGGCTTATGGCAGGAGCAAAATCCGTTGTCAGATCGCGAAAAGGAAGTACTGTTGCTTGCGAAAGAAGGAAAGACGGCAAACGAAATTGCGAAGGCACTTTATCTTTCGCCGGGTACAGTACGTAATTATATTTCTGAAGTATTAGCGAAGCTTGATGCGAAAAATAGAATTGAGGCAATTACAATTGCGGAAGAAAAGGGTTGGATATAAAAAGAAGGTTACCTATGAGAGGTAACCTTCTTTTTATAATTATTGTACTTCTATTACTTGATTTACTTTTTGTAACGGTTTGTAACCGTGTGCTTCAAATGCCTTTGCAAATTCATTTGATACGGCAGTGCCATATAAATCTTTTGCAGCTTGTACGATATGAGATTGAAGTGATTCAAAGTCTTCAGCGGAAGTTGCATAATTTTGCAATGCACGCATAACAACTTTACTTACTTTTTCATTTCCTTGTTTTTGAACAGCAACACCGTTATATGTTTTACCTTCAGCTAATTGATATAATACGTGACTGATAATACCAGAATTCACGTGTGATTCTTGATTATTACCATCGTTATAGAAATCTTGTAAATTTGTATATAGTTTATGACCGCCGTCACCAATTTCCCTTGGGATATCACGAATTGTTAGGCCACCTAATGTATCGCCCATAATCCAGTTTCCTTTATCTTTCTTTACGTAATATTCGATTTGTGTACCCCAGAAATCCGCTAATCCCTCGTTTAGTGCAGATGTTTCAGCGCTTGGATATCTCACGACTTTATTTTTCGTCGTGCCACTGAATACAGCATGTCCAAATTCATGAGCTGTTACATCAAGAGCGGATGTTAGTTTTCCGTCTAAACCATCACCAAATACCATTTGGTTCCAAGCGGGATGCCAAAATGCATTTACATAGTCTTCTTTTACACCATCACTAACTTCAGTAGAATCAAAACCGTGTACACTAGCAACAACTTTTGAATCTTTATTGTCGTAACTTTTTAGATTATGTTCTTTCTTAAAGTAATCGTAAATATCACTCATGTTCTTCATAGCGCCCGCGGCTTCTTTATCTGCAAAATTAGGAGTACTACTTGAAATTAGTGTCCCTGGATAACCAGCTTGACTATATCCTCCGAGGGAATCGGCGTAGTTTGCATTATAAATATAAATACCATTTCCGCGTGATAAATCTGCTAAATAAAACTTCCCATCAGTTCCTTTGGCAATATTGAAAGAGATGTTTTCTTGAAGTGCATTTTTCCCAGTTCCTTGCTCACTTGCAGGGGATAATCTAGGTGATGTTACTTGATTTATAGTCTTATTCTCTTTGTTTTTAATGAATTTTTCTTGGAAAAGTACTTCGCCAGTTTTTAAATCAACGATAGCATTGCCGTTTATAATTTGTTCATTGTTTTCATAAGTAAATGTAATAACAGTTGCGAATGTATAATAGCCATCTTTTTTCTTATAAACAACGGTTTCGCTAGAGAATTCTGTCTCAACTGCATCACTTGGAATTTGAACTATATCGCGTAATTTAGATTTTACTTCATTTTTCGACAAAAAATTTGTTATAGTAAGATTAGGTTGTTGATTTAAATTTTGAACAACTTTACCACTAACAGTTGTGATTACTCCATTTTTATCTACTTTTACAATGAGATCTTGGCCATATATTTTATAGTTTTTATATGTTTGTGCAAGGCGAACTTCGGTTTGATTTTCTTTGGTTTCTTTATTTGTAGGTTGGAAATCTACATTTTTTTCAGTAGTGACTTGTTCTTGTTGAGCTTTCGCCCCATTTACCTCACCTTTTAAATACTTTTTAGCAATATTTTCTTTCGTATCATTTTGAGGTTGTGTTAATTTCCCGATTGTTAAACCAGGCTGAGCAATTTCAACTTTGACTGCACTTTTGTCTAATTCTTGAGCATGAATAGCTTCTGTTGATAAAGGGCAAAGAAGACCGAATGTAACGAAAGCACTAGCAAGTTTTCTATAATTCATCTATAACACTCCTAATCTATTATTGTATGTGAGATGAATTGTATGAAAAATTTGCCGAATTTTATATATATTATGCATTATTTCATATCAAAAATTGTCGAATTCACATTATTGTAGTGGTATGACAACTCAAAAAATTAGATTGTTCTAATGGGATGGTGAGTAAGTATGCACGCAGAAAAATTAGGAAGTGAAATTAAGAAAATTAGGGTGATGAGAGGATTAACACAGAAACAGTTATCCGATAATATATGTCATCAATCGGAAGTGAGTAGAATTGAATCGGGTGCGGTATACCCAAGTATGGATATATTGCAAGGTATCGCAGCAAAATTACAAGTTCCTATTATTCATTTTTATGAGGTACTCATTTATTCCGATATTGAAAGAAAAAAACAGTTTAAAGATCAAATCATTATGCTTTGTAAGCAAAAGAAATATAAAGAAATTTATAATAAAGTATGGAATGAGCTGAAAAAGGAAGAATATCATCCTGAATTCCAGCAATTTCTTCAATGGCAATATCATGTAGCAGCTTACATATTAAAGAAAATCGATTACGAATATTGTATTTTAGAATTAAAAAAATTGTTAAATCAACAGTTAGCTGGAATAGACGTATACCAAAATCTTTATATAGAAAATGCGATTGCAAATATTTATGCTGAAAATAGCTATTTTAAGAAGAGTATTGAGTTATTTGAAGATATATTAAAACAATTAGAGGTATTGCATGATAATGAAGAATTTGAAGTGAAGGTAAGATATAATCATGCGAAAGCATTATATTTAGATAATCAATATGAAGAGTCACTTTATCAAGTAAATAAAGCGATTGAAATATCATGCCGAATTAATAGTATGGCATTAATTGGACAGCTATATTATCAAAAAGGTGAATGCCTAGGGAAGTTGGAGTACGATGGGGCAGAGGTTGAAGATGCATATAAAAAGGCAAGTTTCTTTTTTGATATATTAGAAATGCATGCATATAAAGAAGCGCTCGTAAATAAGATCAGCAGATAAATATCCTAAAAAATGGGTATGCATAATTGCATATAATAGATATAAATTTTCATGATATATTAAAATAAAAAATGTGGGTGATGGAATATGAAGAAATTACTTATTGGTAGTTTATTAACGTTAGCGATGGCATGGGGTATTTCATTAGGCGATACGGCATTAGAGAAAAGCCATATAATTTCTCATAACGATCAAGAGGTACAATTAGCTAAAGATTTACCTTTTGAATATTAAAAAACAACCGTCTTACTTAGGCGGTTGTTTTTTTATGGAGTAACATCCAAACGTCTTTACTAGAAACAGGTTTGCTAATAAAGAATCCTTGAATGTGATCACAATTTTGTTTATGTAAAAATTCCCATTCTTCTTCCGTTTCTACACCTTCTGCAATCACTTCTAAATTTAGTTGTTTTGATAGTGTAATAATGGAAGAGACAATTGCTTCTTCTAAAGGGCTAGTTGTAATTCCACAAATAAACTCTCGAGCGATTTTTAATGTGTTGATTGGATATTTTGTTAAATAAGCTAAAGAACTATAACCAGTTCCAAAGTCGTCGATTGAAATTTGAATACCGAGATTTTGAAGTTGTTCTAGTTTTGCAACTACAGATTGATTTTGATTAATTGCGATGCTTTCCGTAATTTCAATATCTAGTGCTTCTGGTTTCAGTTCTGTTTCTTCCAATACCTTTGAAATAGTTGGGATTAAATCTGCATGGTTAAATTGAACAACAGATAAATTTACACCAACTTTTAAATGAGAGAAACCTTGATTATGCCATCTTTTTGCCTCTAAACAAGCAGTACGTAAAATCCAATTGCCAAGTTCAATAATAAAACCAGTTTCCTCTGCTAGAGGGATAAATTGGGCAGGAGATACGATACCGAGTTTTGGATGCTTCCAACGTATTAATGCTTCAAAACCGATAATTTGTTTTGTTTTTGTGCTTACTTGTGGCTGGTATTCAAGGAAAAATTCATTTTGTTGTAATGCTTTTGAAAGTTCACCTTCTAAGAATTGAATTTCATTTTGAGCGATACTCATTTCTTTTGAGAAGAAAACAAATCTGTTTTTTCCATTTGCTTTCGCACGATACATAGCCATATCAGCATTTTTCATTAACTCATTTACATCAGTTCCATAATCAGGGTACATCGCAATTCCGATACTTGGTGTAATAGAAAGTTCTTCGCCTTGAATGAAGAATGGTTTGTTTAAAATAGTTAAAATCTGTTCAGCTATAAAAATTGCACTTTTTTCTGAGTACATTTCTGGTAATAGAATTGTAAACTCATCTCCACCTTGGCGAGCGACGATATCTTTTGAACGCAAGCAACCGCGTAATCTTTTTGCTACTTCAATTAATAATAAATCTCCAACGTCATGGCCAAGTCTATCGTTAATTTTTTTAAATCGATCTAAATCAAGGAATATGACGGCGACATCATTTGCGTTAGTTTGTGCTGTATTTAAAATGGCTTTTAAATCTTTTTCGAACTTTCGACGATTTGGTAATCCAGTAAGTGCATCGTGAAAGGCTAAATGTTCTACTTGTTTTTGTTTTTCATATAAGGTGGTAATATCACGTGCTATCCCAAACATTCCGACCACTTCTTTGTTTATAAAAGTAGGGATAAGTGTAATATGGAGATAATAATAATAGCCTTCTTGTTCTTTTGTACGAACTTCTAACGTTTGTGGCCTACCTTCCTTTGTAATTTGTAAAGCCTTCTTTAGTAGTTCGTGGTCTTTTGAATCAATGAAGTGTACCAGAGAATAGCTTGCCACTTCGCAATAATAGGCAGTAAATAAGCTTTCGCACGCCTTATTAGATTGTTGAAAAATGCCATTCATATTTAAAGAGAAAACGGCATCGGGATGGTCCTCGAATAAAGATTTATAACGTTGTTCACTTTTGGATAATGCAAATGCACCTTCTTCAACTTCGTCCTCTAGTTGTGTAGTCAACTGTTCGTATGTATGAATTAGTGCTTGATTATCTTTCCACATGTAAAGTTGCCGCAAGAATAACAAAATAAGTGATAATACGAGACCGATTAACATGAATTTATCATCCCAAGGTTGAATGATAATAAAAGAAAAAGTAATAATTATACTAAAATAAGGTAGTATAAAACGTACATAATCGAATCGATAATATTTTGTTTTCGTTTCATGCTGCATTGGTTTATCTAAAATATATAGTATGGAAGAAAGTCCAATTAATAAAATAGAAGCAGTGTGTATTAAATAATTAATTTCAGCAGAAGTTTTCATCCCAAAATTCAATTGAAACAGATGAATATAACCGTATACGAGTATAATAGTGAAACCGATAATTAATGCAATTCTACTAGAAGAATATTGTTCTCTTCTATATAGGCTAATAACGGCGTAAATTACTAATGATTGTGCAATGAAATACCCAATTAAAATCCAAGTATCCTTTGTTAACATGCGGAAGCTTGAAAGGTCTAAGATAAAAGTTAAGGTGAAATAAATGTTCATAATAATAATAAAGATGCTATCGAATGAAAATTGAGAAAGCCCCTTAATAGAATAATTTTTTATAAACTTTATAGCAAATCCAACAAAGAGCAAAATATATTGTATGATAAAAAAAGGTAATGCTTTATATGAAAATATAGATTGATCATGTATAGAAAGTGAACTAAGAAATAGGGTTATCTCCATAACTAACCCACATAGGCAAGTACATAGTAATAAAATCCAAAATAGTTTATCACTGCGTTTCATTCTCTTAATAGCTTTATATAAACAGTGACAAGAAAAAAGTGCAGCGAAACAGAATAAGAAAAGAATTCCAATCTCCTTTATATGCGATTCATTTGGAATAAAGAGTATCCAAAGAGCAAATATAGATATGTATATTATGACAAATTGTACATATTTTTTTTGATTAATCATATTATGACTCCGTTTCAATAAAGTTGAATCTCGAGGGAATGCTAATTTAAATAATAGCATATAAAATAGGATGTTTTTTACTATAAAAATTACTTTTTTGAAAAAATGGTGCAAAGTTACAATTTACCACTGTAACATTGCACCACCTATTCTTTTAATTCCTCTTATAGCAGAAAGTTCATCTATTAATTGGAATAGTGCTAAGTCTTTTTGTTTACTTTCAATCATAATATCGAAATTATGATTGTGTTTTTTTGCAATGTGTAAGAAAGGCTTAATAAACTCTAAATCGATATATTCAGCATGAGCCCTAAATTCTTTTTCCGATCTCGGGGAGGAAATGTGAACTTTAGGAGAGATATTTGTATGTGACCAAGTTTCAAAAATTGCAGGAAGCAACTCTTCTAGTGGTTCCTCGCAAAGATTGGCCATATGATGATGATAATCAAATACAAATGGAATATTTTCTTTTTGGCAAATTGATAAAGTTTCAGCGGTTGTATAGGTTTTATCATCATTTTCAAGAGTCATTTGTTTTTTTATATGTGTAGGAAGTTTTTTTATGTTTTCATGGAAGCGCTCAATTGCCTTTTCTTTATTTCCATAGGCTCCACCTACATGAATATTAATGTAAGAAGAATCTGCAATGCCTATAGCATCCAATATTTTATAATGATAAGTCATATCCGTAATAGCGTTAGTAGTAATATGTGGCTTGTCGCTTGTAAATAGCGTAAATTGATTTGGATGAAAACTTATTCGTAAATTGTGTTCTTTAATTAAAGCCCCTATTTTACGCCAAAGTGGTGTGAATACCCCAATATAGTCAAACTCGACTTCGGGATGTGTTGCAAGTGGGATGATGGAAGACGATAGGCGATATAGTGGGATTTCATGCGCTATATTGTAATGAAGGATACGTATTGTGTGCTCTAAATTTTGCCTTATAACATGGTACAGTTTGTCTTCTCGCTCTTGCTTGCTGAGTTTCTTAAAGCTTGTAAACGTCATTGTTTTGGCAGGAGAACAGTCCCAGAGTGCCATTGCATGTGAGACATATCCAAACCGTATAAGCATATGAGATACACCTCTTTTATTCATTGTCTTTCCTATAAAAAGAAAGCAAATATTGTTCCAATCCATTCCTTTCCTCTATCGATAAGAGAAGGCGGGTTTACATCGCTATAGGAAAGTACAGATGCATTCTCTAGATCTTCATGGAATTTCTTTTTTACTGTTTGAATGAAATGTTTATTATATAACAGGCAGTTTATTTCATGGTTAATATATAAACTTCTCATATCAAAGTTTGCTGTTCCGATATCGCAAATATCATCGTCTACTATAATAATTTTGGCGTGAAAAAAACCTTGTTGAAATGCATAAATATTGCAACCAGCCTGTATTAATTTTCGGCAGTACGGAAATTTGGCTTCTCGAACAAGAGGGTGATCAGCTTTTTCTGGAACAAGAATTGTGATTTGAACCCCTCTTTCTTTTGCTTTTAATAAGGCATTCATAATTTTTTTTCCAGGAATGAAATATGGTGTACCGATACAGATTTCTTTTTTTGCCGCGTTAATTAAATGTAAAAAAGTATGCTGTAAATAAGCCCCATCAGTCGGAATAAATTGATGCAGGATGGTACCTGGGTTTTGTTTTGGAAAATAAAGAGAAGCATCTAATAAATTTTGTTTCGTATCATCAAACCAGTCATGCAAAAATTGCTTTTGTAAATCTTGAACCCCTTCTCCTGTAAGACGTAAATGGTAGTCTCGCCATAATCCTAAATATTCATTATGCCCTAGATACTCTTCACCGATATTAAATCCCCCGATATAGCCGGTTTTCCCATCAATCACTGTAATTTTCCTATGATTTCGTTGATTGGCAGAAAAGAAAGGCAGAGGAAATTTTACCTTATGACAAAATGAAAAAGATACACCATGTTTTTGCAGGGAGCGAATAGCTTCGTTTGATAAAGAATGGCTGCCAAATCGATCAAGTAAAAGTCGTACTTCAATTCCTTCCTGAGCCTTATCAATCAGCAATTTTAAAAATTCACGACTGATTTTATCGTTTTTTACAATGAAGAATAAAATATGAATGTGATGCTGTGCTTGTTTTATATCAGTAAATAAAGCGTCATACAAATCTTTCCCGTATGTATAAAGGTGAAAATCACTTTGACGTAAAGGGAAAGTGCGAGAGCTTACTCGTTTTAAATGAAGAAGTCTCCCGTATGAAAGGTCAATTGTAATCCAAAGAGCAACGGATATTAACAAAAGAGATAAGTAGAGCATTAGTGAATTCCCTCCTTCGCATTCTTTTCACCTTCAGTGTGTTACAAATGATACGGGTAGCACGGCTGTTATTATAAATTTCTTTAGAGGATAGATCTTGTACTGATTAAAGGTTCACTTTATAGTTTCACCGAAATAAACAGCTTTATGAAAAAATGTGTTGTTCTATAACAAAAAACTGTTGACTGAATGCTCACTCATTATATAATGGGGATAGGGGATATAATTCAGAAAATTATATATTTTTGAAGATTCAAAAAAGAAAGAGGGCTTACAAAGAGAGGGGTAGCATAAAAATGAATAGCTTACTGATCATTAATTGGCTGGCTGCCATTGCTGTTATTGCTTATGCAGGATATTTGTTTGTATATCTTATACGGACGAGAATGGCCTACATACAATTAGGAAAAAAAATTGAATTTGACCGTCGTTTTAAAGAGCGTTGGGATCTCCTTAAGGTCAATGTTTTCGGTCAAAAAAAGCTGCTGAAAGATAAGAAAAGCGGCATCATTCACGTTATGTTCTTTTACGGATTTATTCTTGTCCAATTTGGAGCAATTGACTTCGTTTGGAAAGGACTCGCACCAGGATCACATCTTCCACTTGGACCACTATACCCTGCATTTACATTCTTCCAGGAAATTGTCACACTTGTTATTTTAATTGCAGTATTTTGGGCTTTTCATAGACGTTATGTAGAAAAGCTTGTTCGTTTAAAACGTAACTTCAAATCAGGTCTTGTTCTTATCTTTATCGGTGGCTTAATGATTTCTGTGCTACTTGGTAACGGTATGGGACTTATATGGCATGGCGAGGAGCTTTCATGGAGTGAACCAATTGCTTCTGCAATCGCTTACGTTTTTAGCGGGATAAATGAAACCGTAGCCATTTCAGTGTTCTATTTTTCTTGGTGGGTGCATTTACTAATTTTGTTAACGTTTTTAGTGTATGTTCCACAATCAAAACATGCGCATTTAATTGCAGGACCAGCTAATGTATTCTTCGGTCGTCTTTCAAACCCAGGGAAGCTTGAAAAGATTGATTTTGAAGATGAAACGCAAGAAACATTTGGTGTTGGTAAAATTGAAGACTTTAGACAAAATCAACTTATTGACTTATACGCTTGTGTAGAGTGTGGCCGTTGTACAAATATGTGTCCGGCAACAGGAACAGGAAAAATGTTATCGCCGATGGACTTAATTTTAAAACTTCGCGATCATTTAACTGATAAAGGAGCTGCGGTAACAACAAAAGCACCGTGGGTTCCAGTAGTTGCCTTCAATAATACACAAGGAAATCAGTTAGCGATGATGGCAGCTGGAAAAGGACAACAAGAATCAGCGTCTACAACGCTCGCTTACGATCCGAGTTTAATCGGAGATGTTATTACAGAAGAAGAGATTTGGGCATGTACAACGTGTCGTAACTGTGAAGATCAATGCCCAGTTATGAATGAGCATGTTGACAAAATTATTGATTTACGTCGATATCTCGTTTTAACAGAAGGAAAAATGGACGCGGAAGCACAACGCGCGATGACAAATATCGAGCGTCAAGGGAATCCGTGGGGTCTGAACCGTAAAGAGCGTGAAACATGGCGCCAAGGTGATGACGAAGTAACAGTTCCAACTGTAAAAGAAAAATCAAAAGCTGGGGAGGAATTCGAGTATTTATTCTGGGTTGGTTCAATGGGATCATACGACAATCGTAGTCAGAAGATTGCGATATCGTTTGCGAAGTTAATGAATGAAGCAGGCATTTCATTCGCAATTCTTGGTAATAAAGAAAAGAATTCTGGAGATACACCACGCCGCCTCGGAAATGAATTTGTATTCCAAGAGATGGCGACAAAGAATATCGAAGAATTTGAAAAGGCAGGAGTGAAGAAAATCGTTACGATTGATCCTCATGCTTATAACACATTTAAAAATGAGTATCCGGACTTTGGCTTGCAAGCAGAAGTCTATCATCATACAGAATTGTTAGCTCAGTGGGTGAAAGAAGGGCGCTTAAAGCCTGTTCACGCTATTGAAGAAACAGTTACGTACCATGATTCCTGTTATTTAGGAAGATACAACGAAGTGTACGAAGCGCCACGTGACATTTTGAAAGCGATTCCTGGAGTGAATCTTGTAGAAATGGCACGTAACCGTGAAACTGGAATGTGCTGTGGCGCAGGTGGTGGCTTAATGTGGATGGAAGAAACAACAGGTTCTCGTATTAACGTTGCTCGTACAGAACAAGCATTAGCTGTACAGCCATCCATTATCGGTACAGGTTGTCCATATTGCTTAACGATGATCAGTGATGGAACGAAAGCGAAAGAGGTAGAAGAGAAAGTTCAAACTCTTGATGTGACAGAGATTTTAGAACGATCTGTTATCGGACAGAAAAAAGAAGCGATGTAGTTTGTAAGAATGTATACAACTTTAGAAAGAGGTGCAATGATTGCACCTCTTCTCAACGTAGGGATACCGAGCGAGCGCTCAGTGTTAAAAAATGAAATGGGGGAAAGAAACATGAGTAAAACAGTTATTTTAAGTGCTGCAAGAACACCAGTTGGAAAATTTGGAGGATCTTTAAAGGATGTAAAAGCGACGGAACTTGGAGGAATTGCAATTAAAGCAGCGCTTGAAAGAGCAAATGTTGCGGCTAGTGATGTTGAAGAAGTTATATTTGGAACGGTTATTCAAGGTGGGCAGGGACAAATTCCATCGCGCCAAGCTGCGAGGGCTGCTGGAATCCCTTGGGAAGTGCAGACGGAAACAGTGAATAAAGTTTGTGCATCAGGGCTTCGTGCGGTTACGTTAGCGGATCAGATTATTCGTACTGGCGATCAATCACTGATTGTAGCTGGCGGTATGGAGTCGATGAGTAACAGTCCTTACATTTTACGTGGAGCAAGATGGGGATACAGAATGGGCAACAACGAAGTTATTGATTTAAACGTTGCTGATGGTTTAACATGCGCATTTTCAGGTACACACATGGGCGTTTATGGCGGAGAAGTTGCAAAGGAAGATGGAATTTCTCGCGAAGCGCAAGATGAATGGGCATATCGTAGCCATCAGCGTGCGGTTTCAGCGCATAAAGAAGGGCGTTTTGAAGAGGAAATCGTGCCAGTAACGATTCCGCAAAGAAAAGGCGATCCTATTGTCGTTGCAAAGGATGAGGCGCCACGTGAAGATACAACGATTGAAAAGTTAGCAAAGTTAAAACCTGTATTTGATAAGACAGCGACGGTGACAGCTGGTAATGCGCCGGGACTAAACGATGGTGGTGCCGCACTTGTATTAATGAGCGAAGACAGAGCGAAGCAAGAAGGAAGAAAGCCATTAGCGACAATTTTGGCGCATACAGCAATTGCAGTGGAATCTAAAGATTTCCCAAGAACTCCAGGTTATGCAATTAACGCATTGCTTGAAAAAACAGGAAAGACAATTGAAGACATTGATTTATTCGAGATTAATGAAGCCTTTGCAGCGGTAGCAATTGCAAGTACAGAAATCGCAGGAATTGATCCGGAAAAATTGAATGTAAATGGCGGCGCGGTAGCGATGGGACATCCAATTGGAGCAAGCGGAGCGCGCATTATCGTTACACTAATCCATGCACTTAAGCAGCGCGGCGGTGGAATTGGAATTGCTTCGATTTGTAGCGGTGGCGGTCAAGGGGACGCAGTGATGATTGAAGTTCACTAATTAAAGTTCGAGGGTATAAAATTTATTAACAATTAAGGGGGAAGAAAAAATGGGTGTACAAAACATTGTTGTAATTGGTGCAGGGCAAATGGGATCAGGAATTGCACAAGTATGTGCAATGGCAGGATATGACGTGAAGGTACAAGATTTAAAGCAAGAGCAATTAAATAGAGGATTGGCTATCATTACGAAAAACTTAGCACGCCAAGTAGAAAAAGGACGTATGAAGGAAGAAGAGAAGGAAGCCACATTAAATCGTCTTACAGTAACGCTTGATTTAGATTGTGTGAAAGAAGCGGATCTTATTATTGAAGCAGCTGTTGAGAAAATGGATATTAAAAAGAAAATCTTTGCGAATCTAGATGAAATTGCTCCAGAACACGCAATTTTAGCAACGAATACGTCATCTCTGCCAATTACAGAAATTGCAGCGGTAACGAAGCGTCCGGAAAAAGTAATCGGTATGCACTTTATGAATCCAGTTCCAGTTATGAAGCTTGTTGAGATTATTCGTGGTTTGGCTACCGATGATGCGGTATATGAAGCAATTGAAGATATTACGAAAAAAATTGGGAAAGTACCAGTTGAAGTGAATGATTTCCCAGGTTTTGTATCAAATCGTATTTTGCTACCGATGATTAACGAAGCAATTTATACGTTATATGAAGGTGTAGCGACGAAAGAAGCAATTGATGAAGTCATGAAGCTTGGTATGAACCATCCGATGGGGCCTTTGACACTCGCCGATTTTATCGGTTTAGATACGTGTTTATACATTATGGAAGTGTTGCATGAAGGATTAGGAGATAGTAAATATCGCCCATGTCCGTTATTACGTAAGTATGTGAATGCAGGATGGTTAGGGCGTAAAACAGGTCGTGGATTCTACGTTTACGAATAAATGCCCCCTTTGTTACAACATAGTGGTCTTACCAAATTATTTAAAGGATATATAGCAAATGGAGGCGGAATATATGAACTTTCGTTTTAATGAAGAGCAGCAAATGATGAGGAAAATGGTTCGGGATTTTGCACAGAAGGAAATAGCTCCCTTTGTTCCTAGTATGGAACAAGGGGTGTTCCCGAAAGAGATTTTGCAAAAGATGGGTGAGCTTGGATTAATGGGTATTCCAGCGCCTGCAAAATACGGTGGGGCAGAAATGGACTTTATATCTTACATTCTAGCAATTGAGGAAATCTCAAAGGTAAGTGCAACAGTTGGTGTAATTTTAGCTGTACATACGTCAGTTGGAATGAATCCGATTTTATATTTCGGAACAGAAGAACAGAAGAAAAAATATGTTTCTAAACTTGCAACTGGGGAATATTTAGGTGCATTTGCTTTAACAGAGCCAAATGCAGGATCAGATGCAGGGAGTTTGAAATCAAGAGCTGTGAAAAAAGGTGATCATTATATTATTAATGGATCGAAAGTGTTTATTACAAATGGTGGTGAAGCAAGTACATACATTGTATTCGCTTCTACAAATCCAGAGGCAGGAAAAAGTGGTATTTCTGCATTTATAGTAGAGAAAGATACACCTGGTTTAATCATTGGAAAAGATGAACATAAGATGGGACTTCTCGGTTCTCGTACAGTACAACTTACTTTTGAAGATATGAAAGTGCCAGCTGAGAATTTACTTGGGGAAGAAGGACAAGGATTTAAGGTGGCAATGGCGAATTTAGATGTTGGGCGAATTGGAATCGGTGCGCAGGCGTTAGGAATTGCTGAAGCGGCGCTTGGCTGTGCAATTGATTATGCAAAAGAAAGAGAGCAATTCGGGAAGCCAATTGCGGCGCAGCAAGGGATTGGCTTCAAGCTTGCAGATATGGCAACAAGTGTCGAAGCAGCAAGGTTACTCGTATATAGAGCGGCATCTCTTAGGGCACAGGGATTACCATGCGGTAAAGAAGCATCTATTGCGAAATTATTTGCTTCTAAGACAGCGGTTGAAGTCGCGATTGAGGCGGTGCAAGTTTTGGGTGGTTACGGTTATACGAAAGACTATCCAGTAGAACGATTTTTCCGTGATGCGAAAATCACGCAAATATATGAAGGAACAAGTGAAATACAGAAACTTGTTATTAGCCGTGCTTTATAAAAGGGCGAGGGGGAGACGGAGATGCATTTTAAACTATCAGAAGAACATGAAATGATAAGAAAAATGGTTCGAGATTTTGCTAAAAATGAAGTGGCACCAACAGCAGCTGAGCGTGATGAGGAAGAGCGATTTGATCGAGAATTATTTGATCAAATGGCAGAGCTTGGTTTAACCGGTATTCCGTGGCCTGAAGAGTACGGTGGAATTGGAAGCGATTACTTAGCGTACGTAATCGCTATTGAAGAATTATCCCGCGTTTGTGCTTCAACAGGCGTAACACTGTCCGCGCATACTTCACTTGCGGGATGGCCAATTTTTAAATTTGGGACGGAAGAGCAAAAGCAAAAGTTTTTACGACCGATGGCTGAAGGAAAGAAAATTGGTGCATACGGCTTAACGGAGCCAGGATCTGGATCGGATGCTGGTGGAATGAAGACAATCGCAAAGAGAGATGGAGACCATTATATTTTAAATGGATCAAAAATTTTCATTACAAATGGCGGTATTGCTGATATTTATGTCGTTTTTGCGCTAACTGATCCTGAATCAAAGCAGCGCGGTACGAGTGCATTTATTGTAGAAAGTGATACACCGGGATTTTCAGTTGGGAAGAAGGAGAGCAAGCTAGGGATTCGCTCTTCACCAACGACTGAAATTATGTTTGAAGATTGCCGTATTCCTGTAGAGAATCTACTTGGAGAAGAGGGGCAAGGGTTTAAAGTTGCGATGCAAACATTAGATGGAGGTCGTAACGGTATTGCGGCGCAAGCTGTTGGTATTGCACAAGGGGCTTTAGATGCTTCTGTAGAATATGCAAGGGAGCGCCATCAATTTGGAAAACCAATTGCGGCGCAGCAAGGGATTGGCTTTAAACTTGCGGATATGGCAACAGATGTAGAAGCGGCACGCCTTTTAACATATCAAGCGGCTTGGCTTGAATCAGAAGGGCTTCCGTATGGAAAAGAGTCAGCGATGTCAAAAGTATTTGCAGGAGATACAGCGATGAGGGTGACGACTGAAGCGGTGCAAGTATTTGGTGGTTACGGTTATACGAAAGATTATCCAGTAGAGCGTTATATGCGAGATGCAAAAATTACACAAATATATGAAGGAACACAAGAGATTCAGAGGCTTGTAATTTCTCGTATGTTAACGAAGTAGGAACGAAAGCGTAGGTATTTTCCTACGCTTTTTCCTTCCAAAAAATAATAGAGAGAGGTGAAGGGAATGGTTAAACATAATGTACATGCATCGGTGAAAGATGAAAAATTAGTTGCGTTAAGACGTGAGCAAATGATTAAAGGTGCGGTGCAACTGTTTAAACAAAAAGGATTTCCGCGTACAACAACGAGAGAAATTGCAAAAGCGGCTGGATTTAGTATAGGGACACTTTATGAGTACATTCGTACAAAAGATGATGTTTTGTATTTAGTTTGTGATAGTATTTATGAACATGTAAAAGAAAGATTAGAGGAAGTAGTTTGTACAGAAAAAGGGAGTGTAGAAAGTTTAAAGATAGCAATAACGAATTACTTTAAAGTGATGGACGAATTACAGGAAGAAGTATTGATAATGTATCAAGAGGTACGCTTTTTACCGAAAGAATCACTTCCGTATGTATTAGAAAAGGAGTTTCAAATGGTAGGAATGTTCGAGAATATTTTAGAACAGTGTACGGAAAATGGAACATTTACATTAAATAAAAAAGAAATACAGCTTCTTGCCCATAATATTTTTATACAAGGACAGATGTGGGGATTTAGACGCTGGGCGCTGCAAAAACTGTATACGCTCGAAGAATATACAGAAATGCAAATTAGGTATGTATTGCAAGGGGCCCATATGCTTCCGAAATAAGGAACAGACAAATTATAATTTTACTACCCTATAAAAGTTTCCCGTTTTTTTTGTAGCATATTTGTGCGACTTTTGTTTATAATGAATAGTATGGATTTTTTTAAGCAGGCCGTTATATATAATGTTATATTTGATGAAAGGAAGTGCCGCATAAGTGGATTTTAAGCAATATTCACCAGAAGAGCTAAAAGAATGTTCAATGATTGAAGTTGTACATAGCGTTTTAGGGGATAAAAAACAAGCAACGACATTCAACGAGTTGGTTCAAGAAATCGCTCAAGTGCTGGGACTATCTCAAGAGCAAGTTAATGCGAAAATCGCACAATTTTATACAGACTTAAACATCGATGGACGTTTCATTAATTTAGGAGAAAATCGTTGGGGACTACGCAGCTGGTACCCATACGAGCAAATTGATGAAGAAATCTTGCCTCAACCAAAACCGAAGAAGAAACGTAAAGTTGAAGAAGACGGTTTTGACGACTACATTGAAGAAGATGAAGATGACTTCGACGATGCAGACGTAAATGAAGAAGATGATGATGTAGAAGATTTGGACAAGGTTCTTGAAGAAGAAGACGGAGATGACGACGATCTTGATGATTTAGACGAAGATGACGACGACTTCGCTGAAGAAGAACTTGAGTATGACGAAACTGAAGAAGAAGAAGAGGAAGAACTGTAGTTCTTGACTTTTCATTATCGTCCATGTAGAATCATTTTTGGGCTCTTTAAAAAAGGACGATAATACTTTTAAAGTGTAAATATAAAAGAAAATTGCTCC
>NZ_JAKUEU010000084.1:0-22584 GCF_022663075.1 Bacillus cereus group sp. BfR-BA-01441 | reverse complement strand
TTCGATTCTTCTTTTTGAGAAGAACAGCCAACGATAGAAAGAACAACGAGCATAATAGTAAATAAAATAAATAGCTTACGTTTCATCCTGATGTAACCCCTTTAATTAGTATTGATAATCATTATCGACTTCTGTATATTAAGGTGCTTTAACCTTTCTGTCAATGGAAAATAACAGAAGTTTCAAGTGGAGAACATTTGTTGGGGCAGTCTCGCTTTTCTATCATTAAATATGTTAAAATGGAATACATGATTTAAGAGGGAGAGATCGTATTTTGTTTGAATATGTTACAGGTTACGTGGAGTATGTAGGGCCGGAATATGTCGTAATTGATCATAATGGAATTGGTTATCAAATTTTCACACCAAATCCGTATGTATTTCAAAGAAGTAAGCAAGAAATCCGTGTCTATACATATCATTATGTGAGAGAAGATATTATGGCACTTTACGGGTTTAAAACACGTGAAGAGCGTTTATTATTTACAAAGTTGTTAGGCGTGTCTGGCATTGGGCCAAAAGGAGCTCTTGCAATTTTAGCTTCTGGTCAAACAGGACAGGTCGTTCAAGCGATTGAGCATGAAGATGAGAAGTTTTTAGTGAAATTCCCAGGCGTCGGAAAGAAAACAGCACGCCAAATGATTTTAGATTTAAAAGGAAAACTAGCAGATGTCGTACCAGATGCATTTGTTGATTTATTCTCAGACACAGAACGTTTTGATGAGAAGAAAGGTTCATCAGCTGAGCTTGATGAGGCACTGGAAGCTCTCCGCGCACTTGGATACGCAGAACGCGAAGTTTCTCGTGTTGTACCAGAGTTATTAAAAGAATCATTAACGACGGATCAGTATATTAAAAAGGCACTTAGTCTTTTACTAAATGGTAAGAGGTGAGTATAATGGACGAACGTCTCCTTTCAGGGGAATCTGCATATGAAGATGCGGATTTAGAATATTCATTACGGCCACAGACGCTCCGTCAGTATATTGGCCAAGATAAAGCAAAACATAATTTAGAAGTATTTATTGAAGCGGCGAAAATGCGTGAAGAAACGTTAGATCACGTGCTTTTATATGGACCACCAGGTCTTGGTAAAACGACGCTTGCGAATATTATTGCCAATGAGATGGGCGTTAATGTTAGAACAACTTCAGGTCCCGCAATTGAAAGACCAGGAGATTTAGCTGCTGTATTAACAGCGCTTCAGCCAGGGGATGTATTATTTATTGATGAAATTCATCGTTTGCATAGATCAATTGAAGAAGTATTGTATCCTGCGATGGAAGACTTTTGCCTTGATATTGTAATTGGAAAAGGGCCTTCAGCACGTTCTGTACGCCTAGATTTACCGCCATTTACATTAGTTGGAGCAACAACACGTGCTGGAGCATTATCGGCACCGCTTCGTGACCGCTTCGGTGTACTTTCAAGGTTAGAGTACTACACAGTAGATCAGCTTTCTGCGATTGTTGAACGTACAGCAGAAGTATTTGAAGTTGAAATCGATTCGTTAGCTGCATTAGAAATTGCAAGACGTGCTCGTGGTACACCTCGTATTGCGAATCGTCTTTTAAGACGTGTACGTGATTTCGCGCAAGTTCGTGGTAACGGAACGGTTACGATGGAAATTACACAAATGGCATTAGAGCTACTGCAAGTAGATAAATTAGGTCTAGATCATATTGATCATAAATTACTGCTTGGTATTATTGAGAAATTCCGTGGCGGTCCAGTTGGATTAGAAACGGTTTCAGCAACAATTGGAGAAGAATCTCATACGATTGAAGATGTGTATGAGCCGTATTTATTACAAATTGGTTTTTTACAACGAACGCCAAGGGGCCGAATTGTAACGCCGCTTGCGTATGAACATTTCGGAATGGAGATACCAAAAGTATGACGGAGATGCCAAAGCTGCTTATTACAGCCGGGATCTTACTCATCGTTGTTGGATTAGCTTGGAAGTTCATTGGAAGGCTTCCAGGCGATATTTTTGTGAAAAAAGGAAACGTTACCTTTTATTTTCCTATCATTACATGTATTGTGTTAAGTATTGTATTATCTTTTATTATGTATATAATAAATCGATTTAAATAAGAAATAGGTGGATATAGCTATGGATATAAATCTGTTTGATTTTCATTTACCAGAAGAACTTATTGCACAAGTCCCGTTAGAAGATCGTGAAACATCAAGATTAATGGTGTTAGACCGTGAAACAGGTGATATTGAGCATAAACATTTTACGGATATTCTTTCTTACTTACATGAGGGGGATTGCTTAGTTTTAAATGAAACGAAAGTTATGCCTGCTCGTTTGCACGGTGTGAAAGAAGATACAGGCGCGCACATTGAAGTACTTCTTTTAAAACAAGAAGAAGGTGATAAGTGGGAAACGCTTGTAAAGCCAGCGAAACGTGTAAAAGAAGGAACTGTTATCTCTTTTGGCGAAGGGAAATTAAAAGCAACTTGCACAGGAACTGCAGATCAAGGTGGACGCCAGCTTGAATTTTCATATGATGGCATCTTCTATGAAATTTTAGATGAACTTGGGGAAATGCCGCTTCCTCCATATATTAAAGAGACGCTGGAAGATCGCGATCGCTATCAAACAGTATATGCGAAAGAAATCGGTTCAGCAGCAGCGCCGACTGCGGGACTTCACTTTACAGAAGAGTTACTTGAGAAGTTAAAGCAAAAAGGCGTTCAGTTAGCATTCATTACACTTCACGTAGGACTTGGAACATTTAGACCAGTTTCTGCAGACACGATTGAAGAACACCATATGCACGCAGAATATTATCATATGTCTGAAGAGACAGCGGCATTATTAAATCGTGTGAAAGAGAATGGTGGACGTATTATTACTGTAGGTACGACATCAACTCGTACGTTAGAAACAATTGCAACAGATCATGACGGTAAGCTCTGCGCCGCTTCTGGATGGACAGATATTTTCATGTATCCGGGATATGAATTTAAAGCAATTGATGGTTTAATTACAAACTTCCATTTACCGAAATCAACATTAATTATGCTTGTAAGTGCATTTGCAAATAGAGATAATGTACTTCATGCTTATAATGAAGCAGTAAAAGAAAAATATCGTTTCTTTAGCTTCGGTGATGCAATGTTCGTTGCATCTCACGCTAAAATGAGAAACAAATAAAAGGAGTAAGTTATGACAGCAATTCGTTATGAATTTATTAAGACATGTAAACAAACGGGTGCCCGTTTAGGTCGTGTGCATACGCCGCACGGTTCATTTGATACACCAACATTTATGCCAGTTGGTACACTTGCAACAGTTAAGACAATGTCACCAGAAGAATTAAAAGCAATGGATTCTGGCATTATTTTAAGTAATACGTATCATTTATGGCTACGTCCAGGTCATGAAATTATTCGTGAAGCAGGCGGCTTGCATAAATTTATGAACTGGGATCGTGCAATCTTAACAGACTCTGGTGGTTTCCAAGTATTCAGTTTAAGTGACTTCCGTCGTATTGAAGAGGAAGGCGTTCACTTCCGTAATCACTTAAATGGAGATAAATTATTCTTATCACCAGAAAAAGCGATGGAAATCCAAAATGCATTAGGTTCAGATATTATGATGGCATTTGATGAGTGTCCACCATTCCCAGCTACTTTTGAATATATGAAGAAATCTGTAGAGCGTACGAGCCGCTGGGCAGAACGCTGCTTAAAAGCGCATGAACGTCCGCAAGATCAAGGTTTATTCGGTATTGTACAGGGCGGGGAGTACGAAGAGCTTCGTCGTCAAAGTGCGAAAGATCTTGTTTCAATGGACTTCCCTGGTTACGCTGTAGGTGGTTTATCTGTTGGTGAACCGAAAGATATTATGAACCGTGTTCTTGAGTTTACAACACCACTTCTTCCAGATAATAAGCCTCGTTACTTAATGGGTGTAGGTTCTCCTGACTCGTTAATCGATGGCGCAATTCGTGGGATTGATATGTTTGACTGTGTACTTCCAACTCGTATCGCTCGAAATGGTACATGTATGACAAGTGAAGGTCGCCTTGTTGTAAAAAATGCGAAATTCGCAAGAGACTTCGGTCCGCTTGATCCAAACTGTGATTGCTACACATGTAAAAACTACTCACGTGCGTACATTCGTCACTTAATGAAATGTGATGAAACGTTCGGAATTCGTTTAACGTCTTATCACAACCTTCATTTTCTGTTAAACTTAATGGAGCAGGTGAGACAAGCTATTCGTGAAGACCGTCTTGGCGATTTCCGCGAAGAGTTCTTTGAACAGTATGGCTTTAATAAACCGAATGCTAAAAACTTCTAATACATAATTTAAAAGGAGGAACAAAAGATGAATGCAGGTATGATGAATATCGTTATGATCGTTGCGATGTTTGCGATTTTCTATTTCTTATTAATTCGCCCGCAACAAAAACGTCAAAAAGCAGTTGCTCAAATGCAAAGTGAGTTAGCAAAAGGTGATGCTATCGTAACAATCGGTGGTTTACACGGTACAATCGAATCAGTAGATGAGACAAAAATCGTTATTAAATCTGGTGGTTCACACTTAACTTTCGATCGCAATGCGATTCGTGAAGTTGTGAAAAACTAATGTGGAAGGCCCTGCATGAAATGTGCAGGGCCTTTTTTAGTTACTTTGCTTTGACATATTTACACCGAAAATACCACCGAGTGTACTCGCCCCCATTAATGCTAATTGATATAGTAATTGTGAGTTCGATAAGGTTTGAGAAAAGCCTAAATAGTTAACTAGAAAGACGAGTATAGTGAACGTGAGCCCTGTTGTGAAACCTACTAGCCAACCTTTTCCTTGAGCCTTTTTGCCGGCAGTAAATCCAGACATAAGCATAGATAAAAGAGCGAGTATAAAAATAGTAACGGTTAATGTCCCTTCATTTATATTCGTAAACTTTAATAAAAGAGCCATAATCATACTAGTAATAGATGCGAGAATTAGTAGCGTAACAATACCGAAGCCAATTGCAGTTGATAATTTTTTCGTTCCATCCATTTATGCATTCCCCCTTTTTAATACAAGCATATTTTCCTTTTGCTCAAGTTAGACTAGTTTCTTTTTTATAGGGGAGTCTATACGTAAAAAAGGAGATGTAGAAATGGAATGGATATCGGTAATTGGACGGACAATGCTTTTGTATATCATCATCTTAATTATTTTTCGTCTTATGGGTAAACGTGAGATAGGAGAGCTAAGTGTATTAGATTTAGTCGTATTTATTATGCTTGGAGAAATGGCTGTAGTAGCAATTGAAAATACCGATAAATCACTTTGGCATCAATTAGTTCCGATGACTTTTCTTATGTGCATACAAATCATTTTGTCAGTCATTTCATTAAAGTTTCAACGATTTCGGCATTTAATAGAAGGTGAACCAGCAATTATTATTAATGCGGGAAAGATTGATGAAAAAAAGATGAGAAACCAACGATATAATATTGATGATTTAATGATGCAATTAAGGGAACAAGGAGTTGGAGATATTCGGGATGTAGAATATGCTATTTTGGAACCGTCTGGGAAGTTATCTGTCTTTCAAAAACAAAAAAATAAACAAGATACATTGCAGTTTACGCTTCCTCTTATTATTGATGGAGAAATTCAATCTAGTCATTTACAAATGATTGAGCATACAGATGAATGGCTTATTGAGAAATTAAAAAACTTAGGTTATAACGATATAACACAAATTTTATACTGTAGTTTTCAAAATGGACAATTTTTTGTTGATGTAAAAGAAAATTAGAGACTTATCCTTTGGAAGAGTAAGAATGATTAGTATAACTAATAATCAGTGGAGATTACCCCACTGATTAAAGTTTCACCTTATTTCAAAAATGAAAGCTTACGAATGATAGGGAGACGACTTAACTCTTCTTTTCGAATGAGTTTGAAAGTGAAGAGAAGTACGATATAAACAATTGTTGTTAAAGTGATTTCCCATAATGTTTGTATGCCAAGGGAATGAGAGAAAATAATATATTTATGAAGATAAAAACCGAAGGCGCCTGCGATACCGATGGCAAGTCCGCCGAAAATATAGTCTTTTGCGTAAATGGTAAATGTAATCTTTTTTAAAACAGTAGCGTAGTGAAGAAATGTTACTGTTACAATATTTGCAGCAATAGCAAGTGCAACCCCCATCATTTGAAACTCTGGCCTTGATGCTAGTACAAAAATAACGATTAATTTCACGATGGCACCAATAAATGTATTCATCATTGCGGCTCTTGCTAAGTTTAAAGCTTGCAAAACAGAGGTAAGTGGACTTTGGAAATAATGAAATAAAAAGCAAGGCGCAAGAAGTTGAATGAATGCTGTTGCGCTGTCTGATCCATACATAAGAGTTAAAACAGGAGAAGCGAATACGTATAATATAACGACAGACCATCCGCCGGTAATTAATGAAATTCGAAGTGCTTGTTGTAAACGGTGCTCTACTAATTTATGTTGTCTTTTTGCCATTGCTTCACTAATAGAAGGAACGAGCGCTGTAGAGAGAGCGTATGTAATAAAGGCGGGTAGTGATAGGAGCGGGAATGCATAACCGTTTAATATACCGTATTGCTGGGTTGCAACAGAAGCAGCGACACCAGCGATTGCTAAGCTTTGCATAACGACAATAGGTTCAAAAAAATATGAAACGGAGCCGATTAAACGACTTCCTGTAGTTGGAAGGGCAATATCCATCAGAGAATAAAATGTCCCTTTGCTTTCCTTTACAGTAGTGAAAAATCCAGAGCGTATTGATAAATGTTTTTCTCGCTGAAATAACGTGAGTAAAAATAATAAGGATGCAACTTCACCGAGAACAGCTGATAACATAGCGCCGGCTGCAGCATATTCTATGCCGTAAGGTAAAAATAATTGAATGCATATAGCGATAATGGTAATGCGGACGACTTGTTCTAGAACTTGCGCATAAGCGCTAGGTTTCATGTTTTGTTTCCCTTGAAAGTAACCACGCAACACAGAAGAAACAGCAATAACAGGAACAACGGGCAAAATGGCCATTAATGGATAGTAGGTTCTTTCGTCGGTTAATAATGTTTTTGCTAAAATAGGTGTGAGGAACATAATTCCGATTGTTAAAATGATACTAATAACGGATGTAACAGCTAGTGATACGGTTAATATTTTTTTAACTCTTTGTTTATCGTTCACAGCTTCCGCTTCTGCTACAAATTTTGCGATTGCGACAGGAAGACCAATTTGTGTCAATGTAATTGCTAAAATGAATGTAGGAACGGCCATCATATAAAGACCAACGCCTTCTTCTCCTAAAATACGTGCCATTACTATGCGGTTGATAAAGCCGAGTATTTTTGTAATAAAGCCGGCTATCATTAAAATAAATGCGCCTTTTAAAAAGCTTTGTCTCGTCATGTTCTTCTCCTACCTTCTCAAAATCAATGGAATGATTTACAATAATTTATATGCACGTACGAGACAAGAATGACAAGCATTTAAGAGAGTGAAGTATGATAGTGCTCTTGAAAGTAGTTATTGCTGTCCATTAGAGCGGGATTAAAGCGACTTTTTCGTGCTGAAATAAGAAGGGGATGTTTATAGATGTTAGATAGAGAGGCTTTGGTAGAATCATACCGCGGACAGTTACAAGTCGTTTTAGAAAGTAAAGTAGAAGAGTTTCAAATGTTCGGTTACGACCGAGTGACAGATGATGACATTTGGAAGTTTCTTAAAGTGAAAAAGTGGAAGAAGATAGACAGCGATGTTAGATTGTATGAATTAGTTAATGACGTATTAACAGTAACAGCTAATGAATATATGACATATTTAACTGTTGAAGCTTACCAAGCGCCACTTTGGTCATTTGATGAGTACGAAAATAAATAACCGACTGCAATTGGTTTGTTCTTCCTTTTGCAGTATAATGATATGTATTGATAAAGAGGAAATAATTATGTCTAAGATTATATATAAAGGAGGTAGTGAAGAGGAAAATAAATGATGGAAGTGTAGGTAGTGTAAAAGCTTACCTATAGAGCTAGTGATGAACTAGCAAAAATTATAGAAAGGAAGTCTACTAACTAGGCGTATGCACACGTATAGCAGTGAATCGTAAGAGATTTATTGAAAGTGTTAGTAGCAGAAAGAGGGTACATATGGCAAAGCGTGGTACGAGAATTGCCGCCTTTTTCCTCATCGTCTTATTAATCGGTGGAGTAATTGGTGCGGCAGGAAAAGACATAGCAAAAGGAATTAGTCTAGGACTAGACCTTCGCGGTGGTTTTGAAATTCTGTATGAAGTAAAACCAGCCAAAAAAGGTGATAAAATCGATCGAGATGTACTTGTAAGTACAGTAGGTGCTCTTGAAAATCGTGTCAATGTTCTCGGTGTAAGTGAGCCGAACATTCAAATCGAAGGGCAAGATCGAATTCGTGTACAGCTTGCTGGTGTACAAGATCAGCAAAAAGCACGTGAAATGTTATCAACACAAGCGAAATTAACATTCCGTGATGTGGATGATAACCTTCTTATGGATGGAACGGATTTAAAAGGCGGCGGAGCGAAGCAAACATTTGATGAGCAAGGCCGTGCGAGCGTAGGTCTTACACTAAAAAGCGCTGAAAAATTCCGTGAAGTAACTGAAAAAATTTCTAAAATGCCACCACCAACGAATTTAATGGTAATTTGGCTTGACTTTGAAGAAGGAAAAGATTCGTATAAAGCAGAATCTGCAAAACCGAATCCGAAATTCTTATCAGCAGCAACAGTAAACCAAGTATTTAACCAAGCTGAAGTATCTATCGTAGGTGGAAACTTCACAGTTGAAAGTGCGAAACAACTTTCATCTTTATTAAATGCAGGTGCACTTCCTGTTGATTTAAAAGAAATGTATTCAACATCTGTTGGAGCGAAATTTGGTCAACAAGCGTTAGAGCAAACGATTTTCGCTAGTGCGATTGGTATCGCTCTTATTTTCTTATTTATGCTTGTATTCTACCGTTTACCAGGACTTGTAGCGGTTATTATGTTAGGGTTATACATTTTCGTTACATTACTTGTCTTTAACTGGATGCATGCAGTTCTTACGTTGCCAGGTATTGCAGCGTTAGTGCTCGGGGTAGGTATCGCAGTTGATGCAAATATTATTACGTACGAGAGACTGAAAGAAGAGCTGAAAATTGGTAAGTCAATGATGTCGGCATTCCGTGCTGGTAACCATCGTTCATTAGCAACAATTCTAGATGCAAACGTTACGACTCTTGCAGCAGCTGGTGTGTTATTCGTTTATGGTAATAGCTCTGTAAAAGGATTTGCAACAAGTTTAATCGTAAGTATTTTAGTTGGTTTTATTACGAACGTATTCGGTACTCGTTTCTTACTAGGTCTACTTGTAAAGAGCCGTTACTTTGATAAAAAACCAGGATATTTTGGTGTGAAACAAAAGGATATTATTCCATTAACAAAAGGTGTAGTACATCCGCCAACAAGATTTGATCGTATTAATTTCGTAAATATCGGTCATAAATTCCTTATCTTCTCGATTGTAGTTGTAATTGCGGGTGCAATTATCTTACCAATTTTCAAATTGAATCTTGGTATTGACTTTGCGAGTGGTACACGTATCGACTTGCAATCAAAACAAGCCGTTACTGTGTCTGATGTTCATAAAGATTTTAAAGAATTGAACATTGATGTGAAGGAAGAAAATATTGTACCGACTGGAGATGACAATAAAGGTTTCGCAGTTCGTACATTAGGTGTTTTATCAAAAGATGAAATTGCGAAAACAAAAACATTCTTCCACGATAAATATGGTACAGATCCAAACGTAAGTACAGTTTCACCGACAATCGGTAAAGAAATTGCACGAAATGCATTTATCGCAGTACTGATTGCTTCTGCGGTTATCATTTTATACGTAAGTATTCGTTTCCGATTTACGTATGCGTTATCTGCAGTACTTGCATTATTACATGACGCATTCGTTATGATTGTTATGTTTAGTATTTTCCAACTAGAGGTAGACTTAACGTTTATTGCTGCAGTACTAACAATCATCGGTTATTCTATTAATGACTCGATTGTTACATTTGATAGAAACCGTGAATTATACAAACAGAAAAAACGAGTGCGCGATATAAAAGATCTAGAAGAAATCGTAAATGCAAGTATTCGCCAAACGCTTGGTCGCTCGATTAACACCGTATTAACAGTGTTATTCCCAGTAATTGCACTGCTTATCTTCGGTAGTGAGTCACTACGTAACTTCTCGTTTGCGCTACTTGTTGGATTAATTGTAGGTACGTACTCTTCTGTTTTCGTTGCCTCTCAAATTTGGTTAATGCTTGAAAACCGTCGTTTGAAAAAGGGAAAAAACAAGAAGAAGGTTGAGAAAGTAGAATCTGAACCGCAAGTATAGAAAAGATGATGTCTCTTTATGAGGCATCTCTTTTTTCGTTTGTGGATACAATAAGATAGCAACTTTTTAACAGAAAGAAGATGGAAGAAAGTGGTGGTGCTATCGCTGTTTTTGTTAAAATAAAAAGATAGGTTAAGAAAAGAAGGGATTTTAATTATGGAAAAAGATGAACGTTTTAAACAGGCCGAGTTTGGTGCTATTGTCGGGATCGTTGGTAATATTATATTAGCGATTGTAAAGGCGGTAATTGGTTATATTGGGAACAGTAAAGCGCTATTAGCGGATGCCGTGCATTCTGCATCAGATGTAATAGGTTCGCTAGCTGTACTTTTTGGATTGCGAGCGGCAAAGCAGCCACCTGATGAGGATCATCCGTATGGTCATGGTAAAGCGGAATCGATTTCAGCGATTATTGTTGCGGTATTATTATTTATTGTGGGACTTGAAATCGCGATTTCGTCTATAAAAGCTTTTTCGCAAGAACTAGAACCGCCGAAAGGAATTACGATATTTGCTGTTGTTCTTTCAATCGTCGTGAAAGAAGGAATGTTTCAATATAAATTCCGATTAGGGAAAAGAGTAAACAGTGATGCAATTATTGCAAATGCATATGAGCACCGTTCGGATGTATTTTCTTCAATTGCAGCTTTAATCGGTATTTGTGCAGCTATAATAGGTGGTAAGCTTGGTATAGACTGGCTTGTATACGCTGATCCAATTGCGGGATTAGTTGTTTCACTTCTTGTTGTAAAAATGGCATGGAGCATTGGAGCGGAAGCAATTCATGCAACGCTTGACCATGTTCTTCATGAGGAGGATGTTATTCCGCTTAGAGAAGCAGTTCTTCAAGTAGATGGTGTGAAAAAAATTGGTTCTTTATATGCACGGGAGCATGGTCATTATGTTATTGTCGATATTAAAGTGTCCGTAGATCCATACATTACTGTAGAAGAAGGACACCGTATTGGAAAACATGTGAAAGAAATACTTATGAAACAAGATAATGTACAAAATGTATTCGTACATATAAATCCGTATTCTCCAAATTAAACATCATTAACATTTTAGTATATAGATATTGCATCGTAGTTTGCATTATATTGTCACCCCTTAATCTGTCTTGTATAATGAACAGGTTAAGGGGTGATTTCGTGTTACAACCGAAGACGCGTTGGAAAGAAAAAGAATATAATGACGAGCGAGTGAGTGAATTAGCAAGTAAATTACAGTTATCGCCACTTGTCGTTTCGTTATTCCTCGGTAGAGGACTCGATACAGAAGATAAGATTTTAGATTTTTTAAATACAGAAAATCAAGAATTTCATGATCCATTTTTATTAGAAGGAATGGATAGAACGGTAGAACGTGTAAATAAGGCGATTCAAAATGGAGAGCAAATATTAATATTTGGTGATTACGATGCGGACGGAGTAAGTAGTACGACAGTTTTATATCTTGCTCTTCAAGAATTAGGTGCAGAAGTAGAATTTTACATTCCAAATCGTTTTACAGAAGGGTATGGACCGAACGAAGAAGCATTTCGTTGGGCGCATAGCGCAGGGTTCTCGCTAATTATTACTGTCGATACTGGTATTGCAGCGGTACATGAAGCGAATGTAGCGAAAGAGCTTGGAATAGATCTAATTATTACAGATCACCATGAGCCACCGCCAGAATTGCCAGAAGCACTTGCGATTATACATCCGAAATTAGATGGCGGTGTATATCCGTTTCACTATTTAGCTGGTGTAGGTGTTGCGTTTAAAGTTGCGCATGCACTATTAGGCCGTGTACCAGAACATTTATTAGAGATCGCAGTAATCGGTACAGTAGCCGATTTAGTATCACTTCATGGTGAAAATAGGTTGCTAGTGAAACGCGGTTTAAAACATATGCGTATGACGAGAAATATTGGTTTGAAGGCATTGTTTAAAGTTGCTAACGTTTCGCAAAGTGAAATTACCGAAGAGAGTATTGGTTTCTCAATTGCACCTCGTATTAATGCGGTTGGGCGTTTAGAAGATGCTGCGCCGGCTGTACACCTTTTATTATCAGATGATCCAGAGGAAGCGAAAGAGCTAGCTGAAGAAATTGATGAGCTGAATAAACTGCGAAAAGATATTGTAAAGCAAATTACAGAAGAGGCTATCGCTGAAGTGGAAAATAACTTCCCACCAGAAGAAAATAAAGTATTAGTACTTGCGAAAGAAGGCTGGAACCCAGGGGTAATTGGAATTGTTGCTTCGAAATTAGTTGAACGTTTTTATCGTCCGACGATTGTATTAAGCATTGATCCTATAAAAGAAACAGCAAAAGGCTCAGCACGTAGTATTGCAGGATTTGATTTGTTTGCAAATTTATCAGATTGTAGAGAGTTATTACCACACTTCGGAGGGCATCCGATGGCAGCGGGAATGACGCTACATATGAATGATGTAGATGAATTACGTCGCCGCTTAAATGAACAAGCAGATGCAATTTTAACAGAAGAAGATTTTATTCCAATTACAGCAGTTGATGTTTTTTGTAAAGTAGAGGATGTAACGCTAGCGGCAATTGAAGATATGCAAAAACTAGCCCCGTTTGGTGTTGGAAATCCGAAACCACGTATTGCAGTAAAAGATGCAGAGTTAGAAAGCATTCGCGCAATCGGATCAGATGGCTCTCATTTAAAAATGGCTCTTCGTGATGGACAAGCAACACTGGATACAATTGGATTTGGCTTTGGTGCATATGCGAAAGAAATCTCTCCAGTTGCAAAAGTATCTGTAATAGGAGAAGCGTCTATTAATGAATGGAATAACTTTAAGAAGCCACAACTAATGGTACAAGATATTGCTGTAGAGGCGTGGCAATTATTTGATTGGCGTAGTATGCGTAATGCAGAAGCAAATTTAGCAGAACTTCCGAAAGAAAAAATAACAATGGTGTATTTTTCTGAAGAGGTATTGAATAAATTTTCTTTAGAGAGCTATAAAGAAAAGCTCATGCATGCTTCAGAAGTAACGCATTTAGATGATCAATATATCGTGTTACTTGATTTACCAAAAGGAACAGATGAATTACGTGAGCTATTTAAGGTAGGATTCCCAGCGCGAATTTATACGCTATTTTATCAAGAGAATAACCACTTATTTAGTACAGTTCCGACGAGAGAACACTTTAAATGGTACTATTCTTTCTTAAGCCAAAAAACACCATTTTCTTTAAGACAATATGGAGAACAACTATGTCGTCATAAAGGTTGGTCAAAAGATACAGTAAATTTCATGACACAGGTGTTTTTTGAGTTAGAATTTGTTACAATAAAAGATGGCGTCATTTTTATGGCAGACAAAAAACAAAAGCGTGATTTAATTGAATCGAACACATATCGTGAGAAAATGAACCACTTACAATTAGAAAAAGAATTGGTTTATAGCACATATCAGCAACTATATACATGGTTTGAAACGATTCGTAATCATAAAGAAGTAGAACAGTTAGGGTAAAGGATTTGTATTTACAAACCTTTTAGATCTGAGGAGGATTCAGAAATATGGATTTCAAGCAACATATCGCAATTGTACCGGATTATCCGAAAGAAGGTATTGTATTTAAAGACATTACACCTTTAATGAATGACGGTAAAGCATACAAAGCAGCAACAGACGCAATCGTTGAGTACGCAAAAGAAAGAGATATCGATGTTGTAGTAGGACCAGAAGCTCGTGGTTTCATTATCGGTTGCCCAGTTTCTTATGCGTTAGAAGTAGGATTTGCGCCAGTTCGTAAATTAGGAAAATTACCACGTGAAGTAATTACAGTTGACTACGGTAAAGAATATGGTAAAGACGTTTTAACAATCCATAAAGATGCAATTAAGCCAGGTCAACGCGTATTAATTACAGATGATCTATTAGCTACAGGTGGAACAATCGAAGCGACAATTAAGTTAGTTGAAGAGCTAGGCGGAGTTGTAGCAGGAATTGCATTCTTAGTAGAACTTACTTACTTAGATGGTCGTAAAATGTTAGATGGTTACGATGTATTAGTATTAGAAAAATACTAATCACTATATAGGTAAAACTACGGTGATAAAAAGTACCCGTGAATCTCTTGGAGAGGAGCGGGTACTTTTGTATAATTGAACAAAAAATTATGGTGAAATGTCAGTAAAATCTTTTCCTTTTCACAATTCACAATCATTGGGTTATAATGATAGAATATAATTTATTCTATTAAATAAAGATAAAGTCAATTTTCAATAAAAGGTGATTCGATGGCAAATGAGCAGGTACTAACAGCTGAACAGGTACTCGAGAAAGCAAGTCAATATTTAGCGGATGAAGATATTGAGCTAGTGGCACGTGCCTATGAATATGCACGTGATGCGCATAGCGAACAATATAGAAAATCGGGTGAACCGTATATTATTCATCCGATTCAAGTTGCAGGTATTTTAGTTGATTTACACATGGATCCAGCTACGGTATCAGCAGGTTTCTTACATGATGTAGTGGAAGATACAGAGATTACGTTAGAAGATATTGAACGGGAATTTAACAAAGAAATTGCTATGCTTGTTGATGGCGTTACAAAGCTTGGGAAGATCAAATATAAATCTCACGAACAACAACAAGCAGAAAACCATCGCAAAATGTTTATTGCAATGGCTCAAGATATTCGAGTTATTTTAATTAAACTAGCTGATCGTCTTCATAACATGCGTACATTGAAACATTTGCCTCAAGAGAAGCAGCGTCGCATAGCGAATGAAACGTTAGAAATCTTTGCACCTTTGGCACATAGACTCGGAATTAGTACTATTAAATGGGAGCTAGAGGATACGTCACTTCGCTATTTAAATCCACAACAATATTATCGTATTGTAAATTTAATGAAGCGTAAACGTGCAGAACGTGAAGAATATTTAGACGAAGTAATGACTGGTATTCGTGAGAAATTAAAAGAAGTTGCAATTCAACCTGAGATTTCTGGAAGACCGAAACATATTTACAGTATTTATCGTAAAATGGCACTGCAAAATAAGCAGTTCAATGAAATTTACGATTTATTAGCTGTACGTGTCGTTGTAAATAGTATTAAAGATTGTTATGCTGTGCTTGGAATTATTCATACGTGCTGGAAGCCGATGCCAGGTCGTTTTAAAGATTATATTGCAATGCCAAAAGCAAATCTATATCAATCTCTTCATACGACTGTAATTGGACCGAAAGGTGATCCACTTGAAGTGCAAATTCGTACGAAAGAAATGCACGAAATTGCAGAATTCGGGATCGCGGCACACTGGGCATACAAAGAAGGAAAAACAGCAGAAACAACAGGTACATTAGAGAAGAAACTCACATGGTTCCGTCAAATATTAGAATGGCAAAATGAAGCTTCTAATGCAGAAGAATTTATGGAGTCATTAAAAATTGATTTATTCTCTGACATGGTATTCGTCTTTACACCGAAAGGCGATGTAATGGAATTACCACTTGGATCTGTTCCGATTGATTTCGCGTATCGTGTCCATTCGGAAATTGGGAATAAAACAATTGGTGCAAAAGTAAACGGGAAAATGGTGACGCTGGATTATAAATTAAAAACAGGCGACATCATTGAAATTTTAACGTCGAAACATTCATATGGCCCAAGCCAGGATTGGGTAAAACTTGCTCAAACATCTCATGCGAAAAATAAAATTCGTCAATTCTTTAAGAAACAACGTAGAGACGAAAATATTGAAAAAGGCCGTGAACTTGTTGAAAAGGAAGTACGTGGTCTAGAGTATGAGATGAAAGAAGTATTGGCGCCGGATAACTTAAAACGCGTCGCTGAGAAATTTAACTTTGCAAATGAAGAAGATATGTTTGCAGCAGTTGGATATAGCGGAATTACAGCTTCGCAAATTGTTACGCGACTAACGGACAAGTTCCGCAAACAACGCGAAGAAGAAGAAATTGTTGAAGTTAAAGAAGTCCGTAAACCGATGAAAATTCGAAAATGGGATTCTGGTGTAAAGGTAAGCGGTGCTGATAATTTATTAATCCGTTTATCGAAATGCTGTAACCCAGTTCCGGGCGATGATATCGTTGGGTATATTACGAAAGGCCGAGGTGTATCAATTCACCGCCGTGATTGTGTAAATGTTCATACAGAAGAAGCTGTAGAACGATTATTAGAGGTAGAGTGGGAAGGTAGCCCTGAAAAAGAAATTGAGTATAACGTTGATATTGAAATTTCAGGTTACGATCGCCGCGGTTTATTAAATGAAGTACTGCAAGCTGTTACAGAGACGAAAACATACATTTCAGCTGTTTCTGGTAGAAGTGACCGTAATAAGATGGCAACAATTAATATGTCAATCTCGATTCGTAACTTACAACACTTGAAAAAAGTAGTAGAACGCATTAAACGCGTTCCAGAAATTTATGCAGTACGACGCATGATGCATTAATAGGGAGTGTAGAAAGATGAGAGTTGTTTTACAACGATCAAAGAAAGCGTCTGTCACAGTAGACGGTGAGATCGTAGGACAAATTCCGTTCGGTTTAACATTACTAGTTGGCATTACGCACGAAGATACAGAAAAAGATGCAACTTACATTGCGGAAAAAATTGCAAACTTACGTATTTTTGAAGATGAGAGCGGAAAGATGAATCATTCTGTACTTGATGTAGAAGGACAAGTTCTATCTATTTCGCAATTCACATTATACGGAGATTGCCGCAAGGGCAGACGTCCAAACTTTATGGATGCTGCGAAACCTGATTATGCAGAGCGTTTATACGATTTCTTTAATGAAGAAGTTCGTAAACAAGGATTACATGTGGAAACAGGGAAGTTTGGAGCAATGATGGACGTTTCTTTAATCAATGATGGTCCGGTGACCTTAATTGTAGAAAGTAAATAGTGTTCATAAAAAAGAGAGGGTTATATAATCCTCTCTTTTTTATACATTGTTGTATGTTTTGTTCATTTATTTGGAATCAATAGCAGTTTCGGTTATGTATAACTCTCTCATCAATATGGAACAATAAAAAGCAAAACATCCATATTGAATGTGAGGGATATACGTATGCGTATGAATGAAAAAGGGCATTCTGTTACAAATGGTGCAAATCAACTGTTTAACGTGAATTTTCATGATTTTATTTCAAAAGAGCAAAACAATACTTCAATGGAGCTTGCTTCGGAGTTTGGGATTTCTCTTCAAGATGTAAAGCGTTTAAAGAAGCAGATTGAACGTTCTTAGAGCACTTGACAATCCTACTTAACAAACGTATAGTAATTTTATATTTACATATGAATATAACCGTTGATAGAGAAGAGTAAATGAGACACACATGGAAAGAGAAGGAATGTCTTAGGCTGAAAACATTTCTGCATGATGACTGATTGAATGACACTCTAGAGGTTTCAACTTGAACGGCATATATGCTTAGTAGGGATGAACGCATATTTAAGCGTTATTAAAAAAGTGGAAGCATACGTGCTTCAATTAGGGTGGCACCACGGGTATAATACTCTCGTCCCTACTGTTTAAACAGTAGAGGCGGGAGTTTTTTTATTTTTATTAAGATTAAAACAATTTGAGGAGGAACTGAATATGTCTATTCAAATCCCACGCGGAACGCAAGATATTCTTCCAGGCACTGTTGAGTTATGGCAGTATATCGAAGGGCAAGCACGCGAAATTTGCCGTCGTTACAATTATAAAGAAATTCGTACACCAATTTTTGAACACACTGAGCTATTTTTACGCGGTGTTGGTGATACGACAGATATCGTACAAAAAGAAATGTACTCATTCCAAGATCGTGGAGAGCGTAGCTTAACATTACGTCCAGAAGGTACTGCACCTGTTGTACGTTCTTACGTTGAAAATAAAATGTTTGGTGATGCGACACAACCAACGAAATTATACTATATCGGTCAAATGTTCCGTTATGAAAGACCACAAGCAGGTCGCTATCGTCAATTCGTACAATTCGGTATCGAAGCAATCGGCAGTAATGACCCTGCAATTGATGCAGAAGTAATTGCACTTGCTGTTGAATTTTACCGCGGCATGGGCTTGAAAAATATTAAAGTTGTATTAAACAGTTTAGGTGACGCAGCGAGCCGTCAAGCACACCGTGATGCATTAATCGCACACTTTGAGCCACGTATCGGCGAATTCTGTTCTGACTGTCAATCTCGCTTAGAAAAGAACCCACTTCGAATTTTAGACTGTAAGAAAGACCGTAACCATGAATTAATGGGAACAGCACCATCTATTACAGAATACTTAAACGAAGATTCAGCAGTATACTATGACAAAGTTCAAGAACTATTAACGATGATGGATGTTCCATTTGAAAAAGATCCGAACTTAGTGCGTGGTTTAGACTACTATCAACACACTGTTTTTGAAATTATGAGTGAGGCAGAAGGTTTCGGTGCGATCACTACATTAAGCGGTGGTGGCCGTTATAACGGACTTGTACAAGAAATCGGTGGACCAGAAATGCCAGGTATCGGTTTTGCAATGAGTATTGAACGTTTAATTATGGCGCTAAAAGCTGAAAACATTGAATTACCACTTGAACATAGCATTGATTGTTACGTTGTAGCGCTTGGCGAAAAAGCGAAAGACCATGCTGCAAAAGTTGCGTTCGATCTTCGTAAAGCTGGATTGTCAGTTGAAAAAGATTATTTAGATCGCAAAATGAAAGCACAATTTAAATCAGCAGATCGTCTAAAGGCGAAATTTGTAGCTGTATTAGGAGAAGATGAGCTAGATAAAGGCATCATTAACTTAAAAGATATGGCAACAGGTGAACAAGAAGAAGTAGCGTTAGATGTATTTGCTTCATACGTAGCAGAGAAATTAATATAGGGGGAACTTACAGTGGCTGAAAGAACACATGCATGTGGAAAAGTAACAGTAGAAGCTGTTGGACAAACAGTTCAATTAAAAGGTTGGGTACAAAAACGCCGTGACTTAGGTGGATTAATCTTTATCGATTTACGTGACCGTACAGGTATCGTACAAGTTGTATTTAACCCAGAAACATCAAAAGAAGCGTTAGAAGTAGCAGAAACAATTCGTAGCGAATACGTATTACACGTAGAAGGTACAGTTGTTGAACGTGGTGAAGGCGCAATTAATGACAATATGGCAACTGGTCGTATTGAAGTACAAGCAACAAAAGTAAATGTACTAAATGCAGCGAAAACAACGCCAATTATCATTGCTGATGATACAGATGCATCAGAAGATGTGCGTTTAAAATATCGTTATTTAGACTTACGTCGTCCTGTAATGTTCAACACATTCAAAATGCGTCACGATGTAACAAAAACAATTCGTAACTTCTTAGATACAGAAGAGTTCTTAGAAGTAGAAACACCAATTTTAACGAAAAGCACGCCAGAAGGAGCTCGTGACTATTTAGTGCCAAGTCGTGTACATGATGGTGAATTCTATGCATTACCACAGTCACCACAGTTATTTAAACAGCTTCTTATGGTCGGCGGATTTGAGCGTTACTATCAAGTAGCACGTTGTTTCCGTGATGAAGATTTACGTGCGGATCGTCAACCAGAATTCACGCAAATCGATATCGAAGCTTCATTCTTAACACAAGATGAAATTTTAGATATGATGGAGCGTATGATGACGAAAGTTATGAAGGATGCAAAAGGTGTAGAAGTGAGTGCACCATTCCCTCGTATGAAATATGCTGATGCAATGGCTCGCTACGGTTCTGATAAGCCAGATACACGCTTTGAAATGGAACTAACAGACTTATCTGAGTTTGCAGCAGATTGTGGCTTTAAAGTGTTTACAAGTGCTGTAGAAAGCGGCGGACAAGTAAAAGCAATTAATGCAAAAGGTGCTGCAAGTAAATATTCTCGTAAAGACATCGATGCATTAACTGAATTCGTGAAAGTATACGGTGCAAAAGGTCTAGCTTGGCTTAAAGTTGAAGAAGACGGCCTAAAAGGACCGATTGCGAAATTCTTCGGTGAAGAAGATGCAAATGTGTTAATGAGCACATTAGAAGCTACTGCTGGCGACTTATTACTATTCGTAGCAGATAAGAAGAGCGTTGTTGCAGATAGCTTAGGCGCACTTCGTTTACGTCTAGGTAAAGAGCTTGAGTTAATTGATGAAAGTAAATTTAACTTCCTATGGGTAACTGATTGGCCACTACTTGAGTACGATGAAGATGCAGATCGTTACTTCGCAGCTCACCACCCATTCACAATGCCATTCCGTGAAGACGTTGAGTTACTAGAAACAGCACCAGAAAAAGCACGTGCACAAGCATATGACCTTGTATTAAACGGTTATGAGCTTGGTGGTGGATCACTTCGTATTTACGAGCGTGACGTACAAGAAAAAATGTTCAAAGCACTTGGATTCTCACAAGAAGAAGCGCAAGAGCAATTCGGATTCTTATTAGAAGCATTCGAATACGGTACACCACCACACGGCGGAATCGCATTAGGTTTAGATCGTCTTGTTATGTTACTTGCAGGCCGTACGAACCTTCGTGATACAATTGCATTCCCGAAAACAGCAAGCGCAAGCTGCTTATTAACAGAAGCTCCAAGCCCAGTTGCAGAATCGCAGCTTGAAGAACTGAACTTAAAATTAAGCTTGAAAGAAGAGAAGTAAGAATAGGGTCTAGATGGTTATACTATAACCGTCTAGACTTTTTTTGAGAGGTTGTTTAAAAAGTCCGGTTTAGATAACTGTCGCATCTCATCGTTGCTTCGCCAGTCCGGTGCTCGAGTAGTGTTTCTACACTGTGCTCCTCCTGGCTTCAGCGCCTCGATCTGCTCGGTTCTCTAAATCCTCTTTTTTAAACGTGTATTTAGGAAGAAATAAAATTCTGGTCTATGTTTTCATTCTCGAAATATGTATTTTTAGGAATTCTATAACTTTTTCTATACAAATAGTCGGAAAAACGCTAGAATACATGGTAGACCATTTTTGTAATAGGAGTGTAGAGCTGAATGTTACATCAATTTTCACGTAATGAATTAGCCTTCGGTAAAGAAGGACTTGAAATATTAAAAAATAGTACAGTCGGTATTTTAGGAATTGGCGGTGTAGGTTCTTTTGCAGCTGAAGCGTTAGCACGTTCTGGCGTAGGACGTCTCGTATTAGTTGATAAAGACGTTGTAGATATTACAAACGTAAACCGTCAAATTCACGCTTTAGTATCTACTGTAGGACGTTCAAAAGTAGAATTAATGAAAGAGCGTATCGCGGACATTAACCCAGAGTGTGAAGTAATTGGACTAGAAATGTTTTATACAGATGAAACATATGAAGAGTTCTTTAAGTACGGTTTAGACTTTGTAGTGGATGCATCTGATACGATTACGTTCAAAATTCATTTAATTAAACAATGTTTACGTCGTAAAATTAAAATTATCTCAAGTATGGGTGCAGCGAATAAAATGGACCCAACTCGTTTCCGTATTGCGGACATCTCTAAAACACATACAGATCCAATTGCGAAAGTCATTCGTACGAAGCTTCGTAAAGAGGGGATTAAAAAAGGTGTAAAAGTTGTCTTCTCTGACGAAAACCCAATCGTAATTCGTGAAGAAGTACGTAAAGAAATTGTACCAGACGAGAATGCAAAAATTCGTAAGGCGAAATTACCGCCTTCATCAAATGCATTCGTACCATCTGTGGCAGGCTTAATTATGGCAAGTCACGTTGTACGTGAACGCATTAAAAACGTAGAAGTGAAACGTGTAGGGCAAGAATAAAAGAAAAGCATATATCCATTTTGGATATATGCTTTTTTATATGTATTAAAGAAATATGAATATTTGCATCACTACTAGTTCAAATGTAAGTAAGGTTAGTAAGCAATAATCATATTTATCTGATTTATAGGCGGATGTCTTTTTTAGACTGTTAATGGTGAAAAGAGCTAAAGTTAGGACGAGAAGGCCAAGAGTTATTTTGAAGATTATTAATGAAATAGCAACCATCTCCCTTTAAAGGTATATGTTTATAATAACATTTTAGTAAAAAATATCTAATCCGTTTTAGGAGTTTCCTTGTATGACAAGGAGGAATGTTATTGTCAATCTTTGTCGTTAAATCGATATCCTTTATTGAATCGTTGATATATTGCAAGTTGTGATAGATATATT
>NZ_JAKUEU010000083.1:0-22634 GCF_022663075.1 Bacillus cereus group sp. BfR-BA-01441 | reverse complement strand
GTATCAGTTCAATCAAGTGATGAGAATTTCACAGCTTTACGTATGCAAATGGAAGATCAGCGTAGTGAACAAAAAGCAAAATTACAAGAAGTGATGAGTTCAACAAAAGCTTCAGCAACAGAAAAGAATAAAGCGAAAGAAAATTTTGATGCCATTACGACAATGGAAACGAAGCAAGAATTACTTGAGACAGTAATTAAATCTCAAGGAGGATATCCAGATGCTCTTGTAAGAGCTGATGGCACTGATATTAGAGTAACGGTTAAAGCGGCAAAACATTCACAGAAAGAAGCAAATAAAATTATTCAACTTGTAAGAAGTGAAGGCGGATCAAAAGATGTAGGTGTGAAATTTGATCCACCAGCGAAATAAGTGAAACTTTAATCCGTAGGGATTTCCCTGCGGATTATTATCTTTTACTAAGCAAAGGGTATGCAAATAGTAAAATAGAGTATGTAAGTAAATGTGTGAATAGAAAAAAGCTATCATTTTCGATAGCTTTTTTCTATGTCGTCTTTGTAATTATTTTTACTATGTTCAACTCGGAATGGAGAAACACGTTGTGAGTAAAAGATTAATGGTTCATGGTACTGATGATTACTTTTTCCGGATTTGACGTGGATGAAAAGAACGCATGCCCAAACGATTACGGCAGGTAAAAAGAGAATGAGCCATATCATATTTCCACACCTCAACACAATATATTTTCTACACTTTGAACATACTATTCTTATATGAAGGAATGATGAACGGCGTGTAAACAAAAAAATAATATTTGGTAAAAATATGTTATTGACTATAGGTGTGGTGAAGAGTGAGGAGGGAATGGCATGTTTGCTTTGTAACGTTTTGCAAAAGTAGTGAATGTTTTTTAAGAAGTGGTCTTGCCAATTTCATGTGAAACTTGGTATTATTACTAGGTATTAAATTTTTATTGGAATAATATTTTTACAGGAATTTCGATTTATTATAAAGAAATATAAATTGGAATGTTTAAAAAATTTATCGTAAGATGGAAATAGTAAATATTTCTATTAGTTAATGAAATATATTTTCTAATAGAGTACATCGTATTTTTACAGTCAATCTAGTTTTCGTGACGAGAATCTGTAAAAACGGGACAAACAAGAGTATGGGAGTGGATTTTACATGTTTAAAATTCAAGAAGTTCGTGAATTAATTAAATTAATTGATAGCTCTAATATTGATGAATTTGAATACAAAAAAGACGGTACAACAATCAAAATGAAAAAGCGTGGTAATGAAGTTGTTGCTGTGCAAGCACCTGCAGCAAAACAAGCTATGCAACCAGTAGCGCCTGTTGAAGTTGAAACGACAGTAGCAGCAGCGCAAGCAGAAGTGCCAAAACAAGAAGAGAAGAAGGTTGTTCAAAATGAAAACCTACATAAAATCACATCACCGATGGTAGGTACATTCTATTCTTCTTCTTCGCCTGATACACCTCCATATGTAAGTGTTGGGGATAGAGTATCGAAAGATTCTATCGTATGTATTGTCGAGGCTATGAAGTTATTTAACGAAATTGATGCTGATGTAGAGGGCGAAATTGTTGAAATTCTTGTTAATAACGGACAGCTTGTTGAATATGGACAACCGCTATTTCTTGTAAAAGCGTAATAAGGGAGTCTTTGTGATGATAAAAAAAGTATTAATAGCCAATCGTGGGGAAATTGCTGTACGAATTATTCGTGCTTGTAAAGAAATGGATATTGAAACAGTTGCAATTTATTCAGAAGCAGATAAAGAGTCACTTCACGTGCAGATTGCAGACGAGGCGTATTGTGTAGGACCAACGATTTCGAAAGAAAGCTATTTAAATTTGACAAACATTATTAGCGTTGCGAAGTTAACAGGCTGCGATGCTATTCATCCGGGATACGGATTTTTAGCAGAGAATGCAGATTTCGCAGAGTTATGCCGTGAATGTAACTTGATTTTTATCGGTCCAAGTCCAGAAGCTATTTCAAAGATGGGCACAAAAGACGTTGCTCGTGATACAATGAAAGAAGCAGGGGTTCCGATTGTACCAGGTTCACAAGGGATTATTAAAAATACCGAAGAAGCGATTGAGCTTGCTAATCAAATTGGATATCCAGTTATTATTAAAGCGACTGCAGGTGGCGGTGGAAAAGGTATTCGTGTTGCACGCCATGAAGAAGAGCTTATAAAAGGAATTCAAATTACACAGCAAGAAGCTAGTACCGCTTTTGGGAACCCTGGTGTATACTTAGAAAAGTACGTTGAAGATTTCCGCCATGTTGAGATTCAAATAATGGCAGATACACACGGAAATGCCATTCATTTAGGAGAGCGTGATTGTACAATTCAGCGCCGTTTGCAAAAACTATTAGAAGAAAGTCCATCACCTGCACTTGATGAAGAGATTCGCAAGCAGATGGGTGAAGCGGCAGTTAAAGCGGCGGTAGCGGTTGATTATACAGGTGCTGGTACGGTTGAGTTTATTTATGAATATAAAACGAAAACCTTTTACTTCATGGAGATGAATACGAGAATTCAGGTTGAGCATCCGGTTACTGAAATGGTAACAGGAATGGACTTAATTAAAGAACAAATTCTTGTTGCTTCAGGAGAAAAGTTATCGTTACAGCAAGAAGAAGTACAATTTAATGGTTGGGCAATTGAATGTCGAATTAATGCGGAAAACCCTGCCAAAAAATTTATGCCATCTCCAGGTAAAGTAGAAATGTACTTACCACCAGGAGGATTTGGTATTCGCGTCGATTCAGCTGTATATCCGGGATATTCAATCCCACCTTTCTATGATTCGATGGTTGCTAAATTAATTGTTCACGGAAAAACACGTGAAGAGGCAATTGCAAAAATGAAGCGCGCACTTAGTGAATTTGTCATTGAAGGCGTACATACAACAATCCCGTTCCATTTGCAATTGCTAGATCATCCTGATTTTGTAAAAGGTGAGTTTAATACGAAATTTTTGGAAGAGCATGAACTTGTGACGCAGTGATACATTAAAGGAGGTTTTTTTCATGGCTGAACATATGTTAGATATGGGTCAAGATACAACTCTTGGTAAAGTAGAAATTGCACCAGAAGTAATTGAAGTAATTGCAGGTATTGCAGCTGCTGAAGTAGAAGGTGTAGCGGCAATGCGCGGTAATTTTGCTACAGATGTTGTTGAGAAGTTAGGTAAGAAAAATCATGGTAAAGGTGTAAAGGTTGAATTAGCAAACGAAGATATTATCGTTGACCTTTATGTTGTAATGTATTTTGGTGTAGCAATTCCAGTTGTTGCACAAAAGATTCAAGACAATATTCGCCAAGCACTCTTTACAATGACAGGACTTGAGCCAAAAGAAGTGAATGTTCACATCGTTGGCGTAACATTCGAAACACAAAAAACAGAAATCGAACCAGTGTAAGAATGAAAAGGTGCCTAGTAACATAGGCATCTTTTTTATCGTTTCATTTCTTCACAAATTACAACCCTCTAATTATTATACTATTTCAAAAAATAAGAAATAAACAAGAAAATGTGTCGTTTTTCCAAAAAACGTACATTGTGATAAGATATGGAACTTGAAGTTAATCTTTTTATTATTTTTCAGCCTTGTAACCCGTGTGTGAAACGATAAATTGTGTTATTATCATTGTATTATAAGGTTGGAAAATCAATGAAAACTGTAAGAGTAAGTGAATTGACGGCTTATAAATTATAATAATATAACAAAGTATAAGGAAAGACTTGAAGCATAAAGGAGAGTTACAATGAAACGTAGGACGGCTAGAGAAAGAGCAATGCAAGCATTATACCAAATGGATATTACAGGTGAATTAGAACCGAAAGTAGCAGTGGAAAACACGCTAGATGAAGGCGAAGAAACAAATGAGTTTCTAGAGTCACTTGTAGTAGGTTTTGTAGAAAATAAAGAAGCAATCGATGAAGCGATTCGTCAAAATTTAAAAAAGTGGAAGCTTGAGCGTATTAGTATTGTTGATCGCAGTATTTTACGTGTAGCTGTGTATGAAATGAAATACATGGAAGAAATTCCACACAACGTAACAATTAACGAAGCAATTGAAATTGCTAAAACATTTGGGGATGAGGAATCTCGTCGTTTTATTAACGGCGTTTTATCTAATATAAAAGATACACTGTAAATTCTTTAAGGGGGAATCTTAAAATGGTAGCAGTAATCATCAAAGGAAATGAAGTTGCGGAGAAAAAACGAGCACAATTAACAGAAGAAGTTGTGAAGTTGAAAGAGCAAGGTATTGTACCAGGATTAGCAGTTATTTTAGTTGGAGAAGATCCAGCATCTCGTTCTTATGTGAAAGGAAAAGAAAAAGGCTGTGAACAAGTAGGGATTTACTCAGAGCTAATTGAACTTCCTGAAACAATTACTGAGGAACGTTTGCTTGCTGAAATCGATCGCTTAAATGGCGATGACCGTATTAATGGCATATTAGTGCAATTACCTTTACCAAAACATATTGAAGAAAAAGCTATCATTGAAAGAATTTCACCAGAAAAGGATGTAGACGGATTTCACCCAATCAGCGTGGGACGTATGATGACGGGACAAGATACATTCCTTCCATGTACACCGCATGGTATTGTAGAATTAGTAAAAGAAACAAATCTTGATATTTCTGGAAAACATGTAGTAGTAATTGGAAGAAGTAATATTGTCGGTAAACCAGTGGGGCAATTGTTTTTAAATGAAAATGCCACTGTCACATATTGTCATTCTAAGACGCAAAATATGAAAGAGTTATCGAAGTTAGCTGATATTTTAATCGTAGCTGTTGGACGACCTAAAATGATAACAGCGGATTATATTAAAGAAGGGGCGGTTGTAATTGACGTTGGTGTTAACCGTTTAGAAACAGGAAAACTTTGTGGTGATGTTGACTTTGACAACGTGTTAGATGTTGCGGGTTACATTACACCTGTGCCAAAGGGTGTTGGTCCAATGACAATCACAATGCTTCTTCATAATACTGTTGAATCTGCCAAACGTGCAGGTGTCGTTTGTAAATAATTTGAGTCGGCTATGAGGAGAGAGAAATGGAGAAGCAATATTTAACCGTTACAGCGTTAACACGCTATATAAAAACAAAAATAGAATATGATCCGCATTTGCAGTCTGTTTGGTTAAAAGGTGAAATTTCCAACTTTAAAAATCATAGCCGTGGCCACATGTATTTTACATTGAAAGATGAAAATGCAAGAATCGCAGCGGTTATGTTTGCGGGCCATAATCGTAATATTAAATTCAAACCTGAAAATGGGATGAAGGTACTCGTGAAAGGAAAAATCTCTGTTTACGAGGCGAGTGGTTCTTATCAAATTTATATTCAAGACATGCAGCCTGACGGAGTCGGAAATTTACATTTAGCGTACGAACAGTTAAAAGTTCGTTTAGAAGAGGAAGGACTTTTTTCTCAAGTTTATAAAAAAGCGATTCCTCCTTACGCTAAAACAATAGGTGTGATTACGTCGCCAACAGGAGCAGCGATTCGTGATATTATAACAACGATTAAACGTCGTTATCCAATTGGGAATGTTATTGTATTTCCGGTACTTGTACAAGGGGAGTCAGCGGCTCCCTCGATTGTACAAGCGATTCGTACAGCGAATGAAATGGGAGAGATAGATGTACTAATCGTTGGTCGTGGTGGAGGTTCTATTGAGGAATTATGGGCTTTCAATGAGGAAATGGTTGCAAGAGCAATCTTTAAGAGTGAAATTCCTATTATTTCGGCAGTAGGCCATGAAACAGATTTTACAATTGCAGATTTTGTTGCAGATTTACGCGCGCCAACACCGACCGCAGCAGCTGAGCTGGCAGCACCTAATATTATAGAGTTACAAGAAAAGGTATTACAAAGAACTCTGAGATTGCAAAGAGCGATGAGAGAGTTAGTACATAAAAAAGAAGAAAAACTACAAGTGTTGCAAAAATCGTATGCGTTCCGTTATCCAAGACAAGTATATGAGCAAAAGGAAGAGCAATTAGATAGAGCGCTAGAACAGCTTGTTTTAGCGAAAGAGCGCTATATTGATAAAAAGGTGAATCAGTTAAAGCAACTTTCATTTTATTTAGAGAAGCACCACCCATCTCAAAAAATTATGCAAACGAAGGTAGCTGTGGAAACGTTGCAAAAGCAATTACAACGTGAAATGCAAACGTTACTTCAAACGAAAGAATTTGCCTTTGTAAGAGCTGCTCAAAAACTTGAAGCATTAAGTCCGCTTAAAGTAATGATGAGAGGGTACGGGCTTGTATATGATGAAGAGAAGCAAGTGTTAAAAAGTGTGAAAGATGTAAGCCTTGGAGATGCTGTTTCAGTTCAATTACAAGATGGAATACTAGATTGTAGCGTATCAGGCATAGAGGAGCGTGAATTGAATAATGGAAAATAAATTAAGCTTTGAAGAGGCAATTTCGCAACTTGAGCATCTTGTTTCTAAGCTAGAACAAGGTGACGTACCTTTAGAAGAAGCGATTTCTTATTTTAAAGAAGGTATGGAATTATCTAAGCTTTGTGATGAGAAGCTGAAGAATGTACAAGAACAAATGGCAGTTATTCTTGGGGAAGATGGAGAGCTTGAACCGTTTACTGCTTTAGGAGATGAAGCATAGTGACGATTGCTTTTGATACTTTTTTGAAAGAAAGTAAAACTTTCGTAGAAGAAAAACTTGTAAGCTATGCAAATGGATTACAATGTCCAAATGTACTTCGTGAAGCGATGGCATATTCTTTGGAAGCGGGTGGAAAACGTCTCCGCCCGTTACTTTTGTTTGCAACATTACAAGCGTTTGGGAAAGAAAGAAATCTTGGAGTAGGTGCAGCTTGTGCTCTTGAAATGATTCATACATATTCGTTAGTTCATGATGATTTACCTTGTATGGATGATGATGATTTAAGAAGAGGAAAGCCCACAAATCACAAAGTATTTGGTGAAGCGATGGCAGTTTTAGCAGGAGATGGCTTATTGACATATGCTTTTCAAGTTATTATGGCATATGAGCAAAAAGAAATTTCTGCTGAAAAAAAAGTAAGACTTGTACTTGAACTCGCAAAAGCAGCAGGACCAGAAGGAATGGTTGGCGGACAAGTGGCAGATATGGAAGCGGAAGGGAAACGCCTTACGATTGATGAATTGGAGTACATCCATAAACATAAGACCGGAAAACTACTTGAATTTGCTGTACTTGCGGGTGCGATACTTTCTGATGCGACAGAAGAGCAAGAAGAAAAGTTGCTTACGTTTGCCAAATATATCGGTCTAGCTTTCCAAATTCGAGATGATATTTTAGATGTGGAAGGAACTGAAGAAGAGATTGGAAAACCGATTGGTAGCGATCTTTCTAATGAAAAGAGCACATATACGACGTTGTTTACTGTAGATAGAGCAAAGGAGATTTTAGAAGAAACAATTGCAGAAGCAAAAGGTGCGATTAGCTCCTTGCAATTACAAGATGAATATTTACTATCTATTTGCGATTTGATTGCAAAACGTAATAACTAATATAACAGCGTTTTCATTTGTTGAGTCATTCATCATTTTATGATATAAATGTAGGAAAAGGTTTTTCTTTTCTTGTTATTGGCAAAAATATATGTAGATTACATTGCCGTTATCACTTCGTGTTAGCGGCTATTTTTTTCATCGCCTAAAGAAATATGGTTTATAATAGGATTAAGGCGCAATAGACTGGTTAATAGCGGGACAAGACGAAAAATAGAAAAGAGAATTTCTTGTTTTGTGTAAATGTTTTTTATAATATTTGACATGTTGACAGATTATGAAATGAAAGTGAGTGATCCGTGTGGATCTAACGCAAATTCAAAACCCTAGTTTTTTGAAAGATATGTCTATCAGTGAACTAGAGGGATTGAGTGAGGATATTCGTAAGTTTTTAATTGAAGAGCTCTCTCAAACAGGTGGACATATTGCACCTAATTTAGGTGTAGTAGAACTCACAATTGCTCTGCATAAATTATTTGATAGCCCGCAAGATAAATTTTTATGGGATGTAGGACATCAATCCTATGTACATAAAATTTTAACTGGACGCGCGAAAGAGTTTGGTACATTAAGGCAATATCAAGGTCTATGTGGTTTCCCGAAACGTTGTGAGAGTGAGCACGATGTATGGGAAACTGGTCATAGCTCGACTTCGTTATCGGCTGCAATGGGAATGGCTCTGGCACGTGATTTAAAGAAAACGAAAGAATATGTTATACCAATTATTGGAGATGGTGCTTTAACAGGCGGAATGGCTTTAGAGGCATTGAACCATATTGGACATGAAAAAACAGACATGATTGTTATTTTGAATGATAATGAAATGTCAATTGCACCAAACGTTGGTGCGCTTCATAATGTGCTCGGTCGTTTACGTACCGCAGGAAAATATCACTGGGTAAAAGATGAATTAGAGTATATATTAAAGAAAATCCCAGCAGTTGGCGGGAAAGTGGCTGCGACAGCAGAGAAAATAAAAGATAGTCTTAAATATTTACTAGTATCTGGTGTCTTTTTCGAAGAGTTAGGCTTTACATATTTAGGTCCAGTCGATGGGCATGATTATGAAAAGTTATTCGAAACGTTGCAATATGCAAAGAAAACAAAAGGCCCAGTACTCGTTCATGTTATTACGAAAAAAGGAAAAGGTTATAAACCGGCTGAGAGTGACGTTATTGGAACTTGGCATGGAACAGGACCTTATAAAATTGAATCAGGTGACTTCGTTAAGCCGAAAGAAGTTGCACCAGCATGGAGTGCTGTCGTTAGTGAAACAGTACTTAAGCTAGCGAGAGCAGATGAGCGTATCGTAGCAATTACACCTGCAATGCCTGTTGGATCAAAACTTGAGAAATTCCAAAAAGAATTCCCAGATCGTATGATTGATGTAGGTATTGCAGAACAGCATGCTACAACAATGGCAGCAGGTATGGCAACGCAAGGAATGAAGCCATTCTTAGCGATTTATTCAACATTTTTACAAAGAGCATATGACCAAGTTGTTCATGATATATGCCGCCAAAATTTAAATGTTTTCATCGGAATAGATCGTTCGGGATTAGTAGGAGCAGATGGTGAAACGCATCAAGGCGTATTTGATATCTCATTCTTACGTCACTTGCCGAATATGGTGCTTATGATGCCGAAAGATGAAAATGAAGGGCAACATTTAGTTTATACGGCGATGCAATATGAAGATGGACCAATCGCATTGCGTTATGCGCGCGGTAATGGACTTGGCGTTCATATGGATGAAGAATTAAAGGCGATTCCAATCGGTACGTGGGAGACGTTAAAAGAGGGTACACAAGCAGCTATTTTAACGTTTGGTACGACAATACCAATGGCAATGGAAGCAGCTGAACGTCTTGAAAAAGCTGGGGTTTCAGTGAAAGTAGTGAATGCTCGCTTTATTAAACCAATGGATGAAGCATATTTACATGATCTTCTAGGAAAGAATATACCGATTTTAACGATTGAAGAAGCTTGTTTAATCGGTGGTTTTGGAACAGGAGTAGTTGAATTTGCATCTGAAAATGGTTACCATAGTGCATTAGTTGAACGAATGGGTATTCCAGATCGCTTCATAGAGCACGGAAGTGTAACAAAATTATTAGAAGAAATTGGTTTAACGACAGATGCTGTTGTAGACCGTATTCATACAATGATTCCATCAAAACAAAAAAGGGCGTAACAAATGAGCGTAAAAAAAGAAAGAGTAGATGTACTATTAGTAGAGCGAGGACTTATAGAAACGCGTGAGAAAGCAAAGCGCGCCATTATGGCCGGACTCGTATATGCAAATGAGATGAGACTTGATAAGCCAGGAGAGAAAATCTCGCAAGATACTGAGATTACGGTGAAGGGACAAGTTATGCCGTATGTAAGTCGTGGTGGTTATAAACTTGAAAAGGCATTAGAGACATTTCATCTTGATTTACAAGATAAAGTTATGATAGATATTGGTTCATCAACTGGTGGCTTTACAGATTGCGCGCTTCAAAATGGAGCGAAATTATCTTATGCATTAGATGTAGGATACAATCAACTAGCGTGGAAATTACGTCAAGATGAGCGTGTTGTTGTAATGGAACGAACAAACTTCCGTTACGTGACACCAGCAGACTTAGAACGTGGTTTACCTCAATTTGCAAGTATTGATGTTTCATTTATATCATTAAAGCTTATACTGCCAGTTTTAAAAACAATGCTTATGCCTAACGGAGATGTAGCAGCGTTAATTAAACCGCAGTTTGAAGCTGGAAGAGAGCAAGTTGGGAAAAAAGGTATCGTTCGTGATAGAAAAGTACATGAAGCTGTTGTAGAAATGATTGTCGAGTTTGCTTTAAAAGAAGGCTATGATGTGGAAGGTTTAACATTCTCACCAATTACGGGTGGGGATGGTAATATTGAATTTTTAATTCATCTGAAATGGCATGGTGAACGTGAGAATGGCGAAAATCATTCTCCGATTTCTATAGAGCAAGTTGTTACAGAAGCGCATGAAGTTCTAAAACAAAAAGGGAAAGGGGAATAACATATGTTGTTCCTCTTTTTGCTGTAATTGTATAATGATTGTAAAAACAATTGTGTACAAGAAACGAATTATAAGTTAACATAAATAAGTGAAGTATACCAATGTTTAAACTATGGTAAGAGATAGTGTGAGGTGCAAATGTATGAATAAAGGTCAGCGCCATATTAAAATCAGGGAAATTATTGCAAACAAAGAAATTGAAACACAAGATGAATTAGTTGATATTTTACGTAATGAGGGATTTAATGTAACGCAAGCAACAGTATCGCGCGATATTAAAGAACTGCACTTAGTGAAGGTGCCATTACATGATGGGCGCTATAAATATAGCTTGCCAGCAGATCAACGATTTAACCCGTTACAAAAATTAAAACGAAATCTAGTGGATTCATTTGTAAAATTAGACACGGCAGGACATATGCTTGTGCTAAAAACATTGCCTGGTAACGCTCATTCACTTGGAGCACTTATTGATCATTTAGAGTGGGATGAGATCATCGGAACCATCTGTGGTGATGATACTTGCTTAATTATTTGCCGTACACCTGACGATACAGGTGTTGTCTCTGATCGTTTCTTAAATATGTTGTAACAAAAAATCTTGTTTGCTTTCCATCGTAAAGTGGAAAGTGAACAAGATATTTTTATTGGTTAAAAATATCTTGTTCAATTGTAATATAATATTTTGTTTGCATAAAGTTAGAAAATAGATGGATTGACCCGTAAAACAAATGTTTGGTACAATGAAGCGGGTTAGAAGAGTATATACATACAAATATATAGCATGATTATTTGAATGAAGAACTGAGAAAATCCTTTAGTAAGGGATTATTTTATAACGAGGTGAATGGGGCATTGTTATCGGAATTATCGATTAGAAACTTTGCTATTATTGAAGCATTAAATATTTCTTTTCAAAAAGGTTTAACGGTTTTAAGCGGTGAAACAGGGGCCGGAAAATCGATTATTATTGATGCAATTAGTTTACTTGTAGGTGGCCGTGGGTCCGCAGAATTTGTTCGATATGGAACAGAGAAGGCTGAGATTGAAGGGCTATTTTATGTTGAAGATGAGAAGCATCCATGTATTGAAAAGGCAGAAGAGTTAGATATAGAAATAGAAGATGGCATGATTATTTTAAAGCGTGATATTGCTGCGAACGGGAAGAGTGTATGTCGTGTAAATGGGAAGCTTGTTACACTTAGCATATTAAAAGAAATTGGGAAAACACTTGTTGATATTCATGGACAGCACGAAACGCAAGATTTAATGAATGAAGAACGACATCTGTTTATGCTTGATCACTTTGATGGGGATCGAATCGTTAAACAATTAGACATATATCAAAACGTATACGCTGACTATGAAAAATTAAAAAAACAATTGAAATCGTTAAGTGAAAATGAGCAACAAATGGCACATCGCTTAGATTTAATTCAATTTCAGCATGAAGAAATTCGCAAGGCGGATTTAAAGATGGATGAAGAAAATGAATTAACTGAGGAACGATTGCAAATTTCTAATTTTGAAAAGATTTATAAAGCGTTAGGTGATGCATATCGTTCGTTAAGTGCCGACGGACAAGGGTTAGATAATGTAAGAAGTGCAATGGGGCAAATGGAAAGTATTACACATTTAGATGAAGTGTATCAGGAGAATCATGATTCAATTGCAAATAGCTATTACTTATTAGAAGAGGTTGCCTATCAACTGAGAGAAAAGCTCGATATGATGGAATATGATCCAAATCGTTTAGATGAAATCGAAACACGTTTGAATGAAATTCGTATGCTAAAGAGAAAATATGGAAATACTGTAGAAGAGATATTAGCGTATGCTGATAAAATTGAACAGGAAATTTTTACGATTGAAAATAAAGACGTTCATATTGAAACGACGAAGAAACAGTTGAAGGAATTAGAAAGTGTTATTCTGAAAGAAGCAACGTTGTTAAGTAATATGCGTCATGAGCTTGCAGAACACCTTACAAATGCAATTCATCAGGAATTAAAAGAATTATATATGGAAAAAACGAAATTTGAAGTGAGAATTATGAAGAGAGAAGGAAATGTAGAAGAGCCCCTTGTGGAAGGTGCGCCGGTAAGACTTACGGCGGATGGTTACGATCATGTGGAATTTTATATTTCAACGAACCCAGGAGAGCCGCTAAAACCACTTTCAAAGGTTGCATCTGGCGGAGAGTTATCTCGTATCATTTTAGCTTTAAAAAGCATTTTTTCTAAGCATCAAGGGGTTGCATCTGTTATTTTTGATGAAGTGGATACGGGTGTAAGTGGCCGGGTCGCACAGGCTATTGCGGAAAAAATTTATCGAGTATCAGTAAACTCGCAAGTACTTTGTATTACGCACTTACCTCAAGTAGCTTCAATGGCAGATTCACATTTATTTATTCGAAAACAAGTAGCGAATGATCGGACAATTACATCGGTTACTGTTTTAACTATGGAGGATAAAGTAACAGAAATAGCTCGAATGATTTCTGGTGTGGAAATCACAGATTTAACGACAGAGCATGCGAAAGAATTACTTACGCAAGCGCATCATTTTAAACAGACAGCAGAGGCTATCCAGTAATGGATAGCTTTTTTTCTCAAATGACGATTTCTTAATTCTTCCGGTTATAAATAAAGCACTGCAAGGAGAGATTAAAAAGTGAAGCCAAGAGGCTGAATGTGGGGTAGGAGCGAGGAGAGTGAACAAGTTGAAATTAGAAAAATTTCGAAAAATAATAGGTCTTTGTCTCCTTGTTTCTTTAGTTTTTATTGGATGTTTTAAACCGCTTCGAACGTTTATTTCATCACCGAAACAACTTGTTGTTTTTGAAGGACAACAATCAGAAATATCATCATTACCAGTTTTCAAAGCTTCATCCACAAATCGTCATGTATTTACAGTGAGTTCGAATGAACAAAAACAAGGACTTATGGTAAATTCTCATCAAAATGGTGAAGCTGATATGGTATTTCAGCTTGCTGGTTTTCCAGTAAAAAAAGTAAATGTGAAAGTGTTAAAAGATTTTAAAGTGATTCCAGGTGGACAATCAATTGGTGTGAAATTAAATACAAAAGGTGTACTTGTTGTAGGCCATCATTTAATTCAAACTGAAAAAGGTAAAATATCTCCTGGTGAAACAGCAGGTGTACAAATTGGAGATATGATTACTGAAATTAATGGTAAAACAATTGAAAGAATGAGTGATGTAGCACCGTTTATTCATAATAGTGGAGAAACAGGTGAACCGCTTAATCTTGTATTGTTAAGAGATGGAAAATATATTCGTACGAAGCTAACTCCACAAAAAGACAACGGTGAATCGTCTTATCGAATTGGCTTGTATATCCGTGATTCGGCAGCTGGAATTGGAACGATGACATTTGTTCATCCAGATTCTATGAAATATGGGGCACTTGGTCATGTTATTTCTGATAATGATACGAAAAAGCCGATTCAAGTCGAAGATGGACAAATTATGCGCTCGACAGTTACATCAATTGAAAGAGGTAGTCATGGGAATCCAGGGGAGAAATTAGCAAGATTCTCACCAGACCGTGAAGTGATTGGCAATATTACAATTAATAGTCCATATGGTATTTTTGGAAAATTAAATACGAATATGAAAAACGGTATAATGGATAAAGCAATGCCTATCGCATTATCTCATCAAGTAAAAGAAGGACCGGCAAAAATATTAACAGTTATTGATCAAGATAAAGTAGAAGCGTTTGATATTGAAGTCGTTAGTACAGTGCAGCAAAAATTCCCAGCCACAAAGGGTATGGTAATAAAAGTAACAGATAAACGTCTATTAGCGAAAACGGGCGGTATCGTACAAGGAATGAGCGGAAGTCCAATTGTACAAAATGGAAAAGTAATTGGTGCTGTTACACATGTATTTGTAAATGATCCAACATCAGGATATGGTGTTCATATTGAATGGATGTTACATCAAGCTGGAATTAATATTTATGATCAAGAGAAAAAAGCGAGCTAATATATATTATTAGCTCGCTTTTTCTGTTGAAAAATTCGTTGAAATTTTGTAAAAGCTCCGCAAGAGGTGTTTTTTGTTGTAAAATAAAAGGAAAGGGTTGAACGTTTCGTTGTATTTCTATGATGGAATGTGTTGCGAAAGGGAATAAATGAACGATAAACATATTTTTTTGTGATTTTATCGGAAAGTAAGAAACTTTAAAAGGGAATTTTCACACAATTGTCGAACAATTCATGTAGCCTAGAAGGATACACATGTCGGAGAATCGATTCGGTAAGGGAGGAAAAGCTGTGGAGAAAATTAAAGTATGTCTTGTGGATGATAATAAAGAACTAGTATCAATGTTAGAGAGCTATGTAGCCGCTCAAGATGATATGGAAGTAATCGGTACTGCTTATAATGGTCAAGAGTGTTTAAACTTATTAACAGATAAGCAACCGGATGTACTCGTTTTAGACATTATTATGCCACACTTAGATGGTTTAGCTGTATTGGAGAAAATGCGACATATTGAAAGGTTAAAACAGCCTAGCGTAATTATGTTGACAGCATTTGGCCAAGAAGATGTGACGAAAAAAGCAGTTGACTTAGGTGCCTCATATTTCATATTAAAACCATTTGATATGGAGAATTTAACGAGTCATATTCGTCAAGTGAGTGGTAAAGCAAACGCTATGATTAAACGTCCACTACCATCATTCCGATCAGCAACAACAGTAGATGGAAAACCGAAAAACTTAGATGCGAGTATTACGAGTATCATTCATGAAATTGGTGTACCCGCTCATATTAAAGGATATATGTATTTACGAGAAGCAATCTCCATGGTATACAACGATATCGAATTATTAGGATCGATTACGAAAGTATTGTATCCAGATATCGCAAAGAAATATAATACAACAGCAAGCCGTGTGGAGCGCGCAATTCGTCACGCGATTGAAGTAGCTTGGAGCCGTGGGAATATTGATTCTATTTCGTCCTTATTCGGTTATACAGTATCCATGTCAAAAGCAAAACCTACGAACTCTGAGTTTATCGCAATGGTTGCGGATAAGCTGAGACTTGAACATAAAGCTAGCTGAGAGTAGAAGTAGCAATGGGTTTTCGTTTTAGTAAAACCGATGTATGCTGGAACGCTATGCTCGATGTTAATTTTAAAGCCAATAAACTTTTTAATGAAAGACCAATGAATGTTATAATTCGTTGGTCTTTTTATTTTGTTGAGAAAAAGAGATTATTTGATATCATGGGAAATAAAACCTATTTTTAGTAATATTACATGTAAGTGAGTTTTTTATAAGGCAATAAAATAGATAGAGATAGGGAGAAGGGGAATGGAAAATAAAATTTCAACTTGGCTAGGAATAGTAGCAGCTATGGGAGTTCTTGCTATTGCAGTTACATTTGGAATGTTAGAACTTGCAGATAATCCAGTAGATAAAGAAGTGAGCGCTCAAATAGATAAAAAAGAAGGCCAAACAATAGTAGGTAGAGAGGTGGATGGGGTCTTTGTTGATGTGTATGTTACTGAAAATTCTACTGAAAGCGAAGTCATTACAGCGATGCATCGCATGACTCATCAAAAAGTGGTGGCAGAACGAAAATCGGGCTCTATCCCAATGATTCAAAGTAATGCTAAAAAATTAAAAGAAATTATAAATAAGAGTAGCTTTACGAAGAAAAATGAACTTTTAGCAATTGCTGATAGATGAGCGAAAAAAGATTTTAGTAAAATTGTAGAAGATCACAATTATTTCTCGGATGCTCAAGAAGATAGCGTTTGTAAAGTAACTAGAGCAATGGATGCGTTAGAAGAGCAACATTATATTTTAACTACATTCGGGGAGGAAAAAGCGAAAGAACTATACGAATCAGGGGATGCTCCGCACGTTCAATAAAAAATAATATAAAGGACTTCTCTAGTTTTTTTATTATCGTGTTTTAAGGACGTAATGGGACTTATAAATAAATGGTCTGCTTTCTTTATGACGTGTAACAAAAAAGAAAAGATGTGATTCATTATTAAATGATGAAGGAACGGCTAAATCACATCGTAGTACATCTGTTAAAGGATTTTAGTAGGAAAGGCATCCGTGATATAATAGAAAATAATAAAAAGTCCTGCAAAACAGGACTGTATTATTCTTCGTCTTTATTTTGTTTTTCTAATTCAACTAGCTTTTGAATTAAAATGTGCTGCGGCATATGCATGAGTTGTTCAAGTGGAACACCTAGTGCTTTTGATAAGCGGACTGCAGTATCTGGAGAGATTTGTAATGGTCTCATAGAAGTACCTCCTTTTTCGTATAGTATAGCATAAGATTGGGGGAGTGAGGATGACTCTTATATTTGCACATCGTGGTGCGGCTGGAACGTACCCAGAAAATACAATGATTTCATTTGAAGCGGCTGAGTCTTTTAGAGCGGATGGAATTGAACTTGATGTTCAATTAACGAAAGACGGAAAAGTTGTCGTCATTCATGATGAAACGGTGGACCGGACAACAAATGGAAAAGGTGCGGTTCGGAATTATGTATATGAGGACTTATGCAAGTTAGATGCAAGTTATAAATTTGGTGATAAAGTAGGTTTTTGTAAAATACCACTTTTAGAAGAGGTATTAGAATGGCTTGCACAAACGAGTTTGCTACTTAATATTGAACTTAAAAATAATAAAATTCCATACAGAGGTTTAGAGGAAGAAGTTATAACGCTTGTACGGAAATTTAGTCTAGAGGATCGTGTTATATTTTCTTCGTTTAATCACTACAGTATGAAACGGTGCCATATGATGGCTCCTGATATTCAAACAGCAATTTTATATCGCGAAGGTTTGCATAGTCCGTGGGCATACGCGAAAAAAATGGGCGCTACAGCAGTACATCCGAATTATCGTTACCTTCAAGATGCTATTGCCGAACTAACGATGGAAAGTGGTGTAGAGGTTCGCCCTTATACAATTAATGAAGAAACGCTTATGCGTAAATATTTTGATATGAATATATCGGCGATTATTACTGATTACCCTGAAACGGCCAGAACGTTAATGCCAATAAAAAAATGAGACCGCGTGTAACGGTCTCATTTTTTTATTTATAAATAGTGGGGCATTCCTATCTTCTAAAGCGAGCTTGTACTTTATTTCGTTTACGGTCTCGGTGCAAGACGAAGCCACCGAAGATATAAAACCCGAGCCCGAAGCAGAGAGCGCCGATTAAAAATTGTAACCACAGTATAGAGATTGGTGGAAATAGAATCCCGAATACAGTATCTCTCATTAACTTTATACCAAACACAGCTAATGAAATAGGGATGAGTGCTAATAGTAGAGCAACGTAACGCTGCATACATAACGCTCCTTTTCAGATTATTTCGTATATTTTAATGATGTTATAAGGAAAGGGGGTTTGTCAAGAGGGTGCTGAACGAGTAAGATAAAGGTGTGAAAAAATTTGCAGAGTTACTTCGAGAGGAAGTTGGATATATGAAACAAAAAGTATTAATTGTTGGTGCAGGTGAAGGCGGGAGCGCACTGCTGAATCTGTTACAAAGTTCGAATATATTTCAAATTATAGGGATTATTGATATAAATCCGTTGGCAAAAGGACTACAAATTGCTAAGGAATACGGGATTGCAATTGGAGAAAGTGTAACTCCATTTCTTTCTATGCATATCGATGTAATATTTGATATGACAGGTGAAGATGATGTGCATAGGGTTTTATTGGAAAAAAAGAAAAAAGACACTCTTCTTATACCAGGTGATATCGCAAAAATTGTTACAGGATTAGCGCATGAGAAGGAAGGGCTGATTGGGCGATTAGAGGAACAAACGCAACAAGGAGAATTAATTTTAAATTCTACACATGACGGCATGATCGTAATTGATCGAGAGGGACAAGTTCGTCTTTTTAATAAAAGTGCAGAGCGTATTATCGGATATAAAAAAGAAGAGGCGATAGGAAAATATATTTTAGAAGTCATTCCAACTAGTAAATTACTTCGCATTATACGTACGAAACAAATAGAAGTAAATTATGAACTAACATTAGAGAATGGAAAGAAAATTATTACAACGCGTATACCGATATTAAAAGAGGGCGGAGAGGTACAAGGGGCATTTGCAATTTTTAAAGATATAACAGAAGTTGTAGATTTAGCGGAAGAAGTTACAGATTTAAAGGAGATTCAAACACTATTAGAGGCAATTATTAACTCATCTGAAGAAGCAATTTCGGTTGTGGATGAAAAAGGAAGAGGTTTAGTCATTAACCCGGCATATACGAAATTAACGGGTTTAACAGAAGAAGATATTATTGGGAAGCCTGCTACAACTGATATTGTAGAAGGCGAAAGTATGCATATGAAAGTACTTCGAACGCGTCGTGCGGTGCGCGGAATACATATGAAGATTGGGCAAAAAAAGCGCGATGTAATTGTAAACGTGGCACCAGTCATTGTGGATGGAATATTGAAAGGAAGCGTCGGCGTTATCCGTGACGTGTCGGAAATTCAAAAGTTAACAAATGAATTGAATAGAGCAAGGCAAATTATTCGCACATTAGAAGCGAAATATTCATTTGATGATATTGTCGGGAATTCAGATGAAACAACGGCAGCTATCGAACAGGCGAAGCTAGGAGCAAATACACCAGCAACAGTACTGTTACGCGGTGAATCTGGGACTGGTAAAGAATTGTTTGCACATGCAATCCATAATGGAAGTAATCGAAAATACAATAAGTTCGTCCGTGTAAACTGTGCGGCCATTTCGGAGACGTTGTTAGAAAGTGAATTATTTGGTTATGAGGAAGGGGCGTTTTCTGGAGCGAAAAGAGGCGGGAAACGTGGGTTCTTTGAGGAAGCAAATAACGGTAGTATTTTTTTAGATGAAATAGGGGAGTTATCTGCAAATACACAAGCGAAACTCCTTCGTGTACTGCAGGAAAAAGAAATTGTAAAAGTTGGTGGAACGAAAGCGATACCTATTAATGTTCGAGTAATTGCAGCGACGCATGTGAATTTAGAAAAGGCTATTCTAGAAGGGAAGTTTAGGGAGGATTTATATTATCGATTAAATAAAATCCCAATTCAAATTCCATCTCTTCGTCAACGTAAAGGAGATATACCGACAATTGCGGACAGATTGATTCAAAAAATTAATCAAGATTACGGTCGTAATGTAGAAGGGCTCACTGATTCAGCCATTTTATATTTACAATCATACGAATGGCCAGGGAATGTGAGGGAACTTGAAAATATTCTGGGAAGAGCTATTATCTTTATGAATTATAACGAGACCTATATTGATGTACACCATTTACCGCCATTACATAACGAAGAGCAGGTGGAGTCAAAGCAATCTCATTTATTACCTGAATTAGAAGAAAAGCCACTTGAACATTTAGTGACAGAGTTTGAAGGGAATATTATTCATGAATATTTGGAGAGATTTGATGGGAATAAAACGCAAACTGCAAAAGCGTTAGGAATTTCCGTTCGAAATTTATATTACAAGCTAGAAAAGTATGACCATGCAAAAAATAGCATGCAATAAATTGCGTACCGTGCAATTTATTGCATGGTATACAAAAAGTGACAAAATAAGACAGAATCTTTTGTTATTTTCCAAAGTATTGATTTTACTGCATTTTGAATGCGTTTTCATTATTGGTAAGACCACTTTTAAAAGTTGGCACGGTATTTGCTTTATAAATAGACGAGGGACGACGGAAAGGGTTGATTACAAAATATGAAGTTAGAATACTTAATTGATCAAGCAGCAGGGCAGCCTAAAAAAACTGTAGCTGTAGCAGTAGCTGAAGATCATGAAGTAATTGAAGCTGTAGCGAAAGCAATTAAATTACAGTTAGCTCAATTTCGTCTATATGGAAATCAAGAAAAAATAATGGGGATGCTACAAGAACATGGTTTACAAACTTCAGAACATGTTGAAGTGATTGCAGCAATGTCTAGTGCAGAGGCTGCAGAACTTTCTGTTAAAGCTGTGAGAAATGGTGAAGCAGACGTGCTTATGAAGGGGAACATCCCAACAGCGAATATTTTGAAGGCTGTGTTAAACAAAGAGTGGGGCCTACGTAAAGGTAGCGTACTTTCACATGTAGCAGCATTTGAAGTTCCAAATTACGATCGTCTTATTTTCGTTACAGATGCAGCGATGAACATCGCACCTGATGTAACACAAAAAGCTGCTATTATACAAAATACTGTAGAAGTTGCCCGGGCAATAGGAATCGACTTGCCAAAAGTGGCACCAATTGCAGCAGTAGAAGTTGTGAATCCAGCGATGCAGGCGACAATTGATGCAGCGATGTTAACACAAATGAATCGCCGCGGACAAATTAAAGATTGTATCGTTGATGGACCACTTGCTTTAGATAATGCAGTATCACAAATTGCAGCAGAGCATAAAGGCATAGTAAGTGATGTAGCAGGTAAGGCAGATATTTTACTCGTCCCAACGATTGAAGCTGGAAATGTGCTATATAAATCACTCGTATACTTTGCGGATGCAAAAGTAGGAGCAATGATTGCTGGCGCAAAAGCACCGATTGTTTTAACATCTCGTGCTGATTCAGCAGAAACAAAAGTATATTCATTAGCATTGGCAGTTGCGACTGCTTCAAAATAAACCAAAAAGGGTAAAACATTAGGGGGAAACGACAATGACATTAGAAATCTTCGAATACTTAGAAAAATATGATTATGAGCAAGTAGTATTTTGTCAAGATAAAGAATCTGGTTTAAAAGCAATTATTGCAATTCATGATACAACACTTGGACCGGCTCTTGGTGGAACAAGAATGTGGACATATGATTCTGAAGAAGCGGCGATTGAAGATGCATTGCGTCTTGCAAAAGGGATGACATACAAAAACGCAGCAGCTGGTTTAAACTTAGGTGGTGCGAAAACAGTAATTATCGGTGATCCTCGTAAAGATAAGAGCGAAGCAATGTTCCGTGCACTAGGACGTTATATCCAAGGACTAAACGGACGTTACATTACAGCTGAAGATGTTGGTACAACAGTAGATGATATGGATATTATCCATGAAGAAACTGACTTTGTAACAGGTATCTCACCATCATTCGGTTCTTCTGGTAACCCATCTCCGGTAACTGCATACGGTGTTTACCGTGGTATGAAAGCAGCTGCAAAAGAAGCTTTCGGTACTGACAATTTAGAAGGAAAAGTAATTGCTGTTCAAGGCGTTGGTAACGTAGCATATCACCTATGCAAACATTTACACGCTGAAGGAGCAAAATTAATCGTTACAGATATTAATAAAGAAGCTGTACAACGTGCTGTAGAAGAATTCGGTGCATCAGCAGTTGAACCAAATGAAATTTACGGTGTTGAATGCGATATTTACGCACCATGTGCACTAGGCGCAACAGTTAATGATGAAACTATTCCACAACTTAAAGCAAAAGTAATCGCAGGTTCTGCAAATAACCAATTAAAAGAAGATCGTCATGGTGACATCATTCATGAAATGGGTATTGTATACGCACCAGATTATGTAATTAATGCAGGTGGCGTAATTAACGTAGCAGACGAATTATATGGATACAATAGAGAACGTGCACTAAAACGTGTTGAGTCTATTTATGACACGATTGCAAAAGTAATCGAAATTTCAAAACGCGATGGCATAGCAACTTATGTAGCGGCAGATCGTCTAGCTGAAGAGCGCATTGCAAGCTTGAAGAATTCTCGTAGCACTTACTTACGCAACGGTCACGATATTATTAGCCGTCGCTAATCATTCATATATAACTTTTACAAAAGGTGTGGTTACCTCTTATGAGGTTTCCACTTCCTTTTGAATTTATTAGTGGAGGTAGCAACATTGTCTGTAAATCGAATTCTTGTTATTAACCCAGGTAGTACATCCACAAAAATTGGTGTTTTTGATAATGAAAGACCCGTTCTAGAAGAAACGATTCGTCATGACGTAGAACAGATTGGAAAATATAAGAGAATTATCGACCAATATGAGTTTCGAAAAGAAACGAT
>NZ_JAKUEU010000082.1:0-22746 GCF_022663075.1 Bacillus cereus group sp. BfR-BA-01441 | reverse complement strand
GAAGCATGAAGACATCTTTGCTGGATTAGATGAAGCAACAAAAACAAAAGCAAAAGCGATTTTAGACAACGAAAAGAAACAATTAGAGGCATTGAATGTTGATTTACCGCACCATAAGTTTTTTATGAAAAAAGAAGATAAATAATTGATTTATGTATCTTTCGTGTGGGCAACCGGAAGGTACGTGCGAGGACCGATTTCTGTCAGCAGAAATCGGTCCCTTTTAATGATTCAATAAAATTCTTTTCATTGTTAGTATGTATCCGAAGATGCAGTAGAAGATTGCAAAACCGATAAACACTTCCGTATATTGATATTTACCCAATACGTAGAAGGAAACAGCTGGTATAATAGCTACCGCTAAAATGCTATAACCAGGATACTTGTGCCGATGCATGATAGCGAATAGAATAGAGAGAAACGTAGCAATGATACAAAAGACAGCAATCATTATTAGTACACCTCCTAAATGGATTATACCATTTTTAGGGAATTAGAGAAGTTTTGTATGTTCTGTTATAATATAAGAAGAGAAATATTTCCTATGTTATATAAAAAAATATATTGATTTTTTCTAACAATTCAATATAATGAACAATAACTACAAAATTCGACATCAAGAAGTGATGATGAGGACATGATCAATTTTTTACGATTTTCAGAGAGGGAAGCCTTTGGCTGTGAGCTTCCTAATACGGAAAAATGGATTACCACCTCTGAACTGCAGCAGTGAACGAGCATCTAGTAATTGCTTGCCGGCAAAAACCGTTATTTAGACTTGAGAAATTGGTGAAGTGTGTTACTTTACGAATTGAAACAAGGGTGGAACCACGAATACAACACTCGTCCCTTTTTTAGGGAGGAGTGTTTTTTTATTTCATTTTTGCATCACACTAGGATTGGAAGGAGGATACGCAGCATGCATCATGATGAGAAGAACAAAATTGGTTTAACAGTAGCACTTTCTATCGTAGTAGGAACGATTATTGGATCTGGTGTGTTTATGAAACCAGGGAGCGTATTAGATTACTCGGGGAGTTCTAATATGGCCATTCTTGCTTGGGTAATTGGTGGTCTGTTGACGCTAGCAAGTGGTTTAACAGTAGCTGAAATTGGAGCGCAAATCCCGAAAAATGGTGGGTTGTATACGTATTTAGAGGAGATTTACGGAAGTTTTTGGGGATATTTATCAGGTTGGATGCAAACAATTGTTTATGGACCTGCTATTATCGGAACATTAGGTTTATACTTTAGTTCTTTAATGATTAATTTTTTCTATTTAGATAAAGTATGGAATTTACCAATTGCAATTGGAACAGTTGTGTTCCTTGGCGTTGTAAATAGTATGGGAACAAAATACGGAGGTATCGTTCAAACAATCACGACAATTGGGAAGATGATTCCGATTGTGTTAATTGTTGTGCTAGGTTTCTGGAAAGGGAATAGTGATATCTTTAACGTAGTTGTGCCGATATCGGAAAATCAAAGTATCGGTATGGCAATTTTAGCAACGTTATTTGCTTATGACGGCTGGATTTTACTTGCTTCGATTGGTGGAGAAATGAAGAATCCAACAAAGCTATTACCGAAAGCAATGACAGTTGGGATTTTAATTGTAACAGCTGCATACGTATTAATTAACTTGGCGTTATTAAATGTATTACCAGCAGCGAAAATTGTAGACCTTGGAGAAAATGCAACAGCGACAGCTGCAGGCATGTTACTTGGAGAATATGGTGGGAAAATTATTAGTATCGGTATTATCGTTTCTATTTTCGGCTGTTTAAATGGAAAGATTTTAACATTCCCACGTATTCCAATGTCTATGGCAGAGCGTGGACAACTTCCATTTTCTAAGTTTATTGCAAAGGAAAGTCCGAGATTTAAAACACCAGCAAATGCGATTACTGTTGAAATCATTTTAGGAATTATTTTAATGATTATTAGTGATCCAAATAAGCTATCTGAGATTTCCGTATTCATTATTTATATTTTCTACGTAATGACGTTTATTGGTGTCTTCATCTTAAGAAAACGTAATAAGAATAAAGAGCGTGCATATAGTGTACCGTTATTCCCAATCGTACCAATCGTAGCGATTTTAGGTTCGTTCTTTGTAATCGGTAGTGCGATTATTAACGATCCAGTAAGTTGTTTCTTATCAATTGGAATTGTCTTTACTGGACTGCCGGTGTATTGGTATTTAAATAAGAAGAAAGAAACAGAATGATGGAAGGGTAGGCGTATAATACGCCTACCTTTTTTACTGTAAAAAATTATACTTGCGTCCACTTTCTATTTTGGTTACTATAGTCGTAGTAACCAAAATAGAAAGCGTGGGGAAAGACTTGAATTTTCGTGTTTATATTTTAGCTATCGCGGCTTTCGTAGTCGGAACGGTTGAGTTAATTATAGGAGGAACGCTCGATTTAGTTGCCAATGATTTAGGAGTATCTATTAGCGCAGCTGGTCAGCTTATAACAATATTTTCGGTAGTATTTGCTTTGTCAGGTCCAGTTTTATTAGCTGTGACAGGGAAGTTTGAAAGAAAAACATTGTATGTTGGAGCATTATCGATTTTCTTAATCGGAAATATTATTTCGGCATTTAGTGTGAATTACGGAATGCTAATGTTCTCAAGGGTTATTTGTGCGGCGAGTGGTTCATTAATTATTGCACTATCGGTAACACTTGCTTCTAGTGTTGTAGAACCGCATTTTCGTGCGCGTGCAATTGGAATCATTTTCATGGGAATTAGCGGATCACTCGTACTTGGAGTACCGCTCGGTCTTGTGCTCGGAAATGCATACGGATGGCGTGCACCATTTGTATTAATTTCTGTATTAACAGTTATGGCAATAGCTTGTATTTCATTGTTCTTAACGAAAGTACCACCGACATCGGTATTATCAATAAAAGAACAACTTGCTACTTTAAAAGATAAAAAAATTGTAAGTGCACAGTTAACATCATTTTTGTTTTTAACGGGGCATTTAACATTGTATGCATATTTAACACCGTTTTTAAAAGATGTCATGCATGTTGAAGCAAACTGGATTAGTGTGTTTTACTTTATTTTCGGAATCGCAGCAGTAATTGGTGGCGGATTCGGTGGCTGGCTTGCTGATAAATGGGGATCGAAGAAAAGTATTATTTCTATCATTATCGTATTTGCGTGTGCAATCTTCATACTGCCATTAATGACATTCTCATTCCCGCTCTTCATCATTATGATGGGACTTTGGAGTATGCTGAGCTGGGCGATTTCACCAGCACAGCAAAATTATTTAATTGAAATTGCACCGGAATCAGCTGGTATTCAGCAAGGTTTAAATAACTCTGCGCTTCATTTAGGAATTGCACTCGGTTCAACAGTAGGCGGAGTTGTTATTGAAAAATCATCTGTTATATATAATGCTTGGGTAGGCGGTGGTTTTATTATATTAGCACTGCTTTGCGCGATTTTCTCGATTACGAGAGGACGCTCTACTCAGTTCGTAAAAGAAGAATCTATCGTTTGATAGGTTCTTTTTTATTTGTAAAAAATTGCAGGTTTTAGTAGGTAAATGGAGAAAAGGGTATATAGCGAGGTGATAGTATATGGATTATTCAATTATTGGTTTTATATTCACAGTATTGCCGTTATTTGTAGTTATCATTGTTTTTAGATGGATTCGTTTCATCTATCAAAATTCAGAGAAGCAAGTAGAGCAAAATGAAAAAATCATTGAGCTGTTGATAGAGATAAAGGAACAAAACGAAAAGGAGTCTAAGTGAAAAATTAGACTCCTTTTTATTATTTAATTAGTACCTCAATTTCATCAACAAACTCTTAATTTCCTCATCTTCCATAAAGAGATCGTGGTGCTTCTGGGTAATCTTTGCAAGTGCAACGTCGTGATAGAAAAATTCTGTAAAGAACTTTACGAAAGGTTGTGACATTGTTTTCATCGCTTGCCATGACTCTTGTTCTACGCCAGCAAATAAAATTTCACGATCGTCAACGATGAGTAGCAAGTAGCGCTCTAATGCATTAGGTTCTTCAGCTGGGATTAGAAAATGCATGTTTTCTAAGTCTGTTTCTACTTCTCCAACAATAAGGGACTCAATTTGAACACCTTGTTTTGCTTTTTGTTCTAGTAAAGGAAGATATTCTAAAAGAGTATCATTCCAAGCTGAAATACGGATTGATTCTTGTGCACTTTCAATGAGTTCTTTACTTTGAACTCGAATAGAAGATTGCATCTTTAAGCTCCACACACGGTCATCTGTAAATGATTTTTTTGATATATTTGTTTCCAGTTCTTTAATATTTGATTGGAATTCTGTCGTTAATTTTTCAATTGCTAGCTTTAGTGGTAATGCTGTATACAATTTTTTCTTTTCTGAAACAGAATCCATTACCATTCCTTTATCGATTAGGCGTGCTAGCACTTCATATATTTTTGCTTTTGGAACACCTGAATGCTTCACAATTGTTGTAGCATCTAATGGTTCATTGCTTGATACGACAACTTCATAAGCCTGGCTTTCATATTGTGAGAAACCGAATTTTTGTAACATAGTTCCCTCCGAACGAATGAGATTATATTTTAAGGATAATGAACTATTTGTTTTTGCACAAGTGGTAGTCCTTTTTCTAATTGTATTAAGGTGAGAATTAATTTCAATTTTTTAATTTTATCTATTATACTTAATATAATGATTAATAAGTTTTTTAATTTAATACGAAGGGGATGCTGGGGGGAAGATGTTAAGAAGTTTACGTTTAAAAATTGCGGTAGTGTTTTCAGTACTTATTTCTATGATGTTCGTAATATTGGGTACAGCTGTGTATCAATTACAGAAAGAAAAGGAAGTGCGTTCCTTAGACGAGTATTCTCAAAATGCGATGGATCTTGTGACAGAGCAACTTACGACATTTGTTCAAAGAACGGATGAAGATATGGGGTATTACGCGAACAGTGAGATGATTCGTAATATACTTCAAGGTGGGGTTACTCCAGAAGAGGAAGCGTTTTTAACGAAAGAGTTTGCGGAGTATAAAAAGAATCATCCTGGTATTTTAGATTTATATATTGGTACGAAAGATAAAAAAACATTAAGTGCCAATCTTGCTGAAGGTGGGCAAGTGCCAGAAGGATATGACCCAACGACAAGACCATGGTATAAAGATTCAGAGGCTGATGTAAAAAAGGTCCATTGGGGACAACCTTCTTATGAAATTGCAACAGGAAAGTTAAGTGTAGGTGTTTCTAAAGCAATTACAGCTCAAGATGGGTCTGTATTAGGTGTTGTTGCGATGGATGTATCGCTTGGTACGATTCAGAAGTTGCTTCACAATATTCAATACAATAATGACGGAGAAATGTTTATTATAAATGATAAAAATATGGCTCTTGTTTATCCAGAAAAGATAGGGAAAGATGTTTCTAAAGAGCCGCTTATAAAGAGCTTAAATAAAGAGGGAACAAAATATGCGGTCACTACAATAAAAGGTGAAGATGTAGTTGTTTATAGTCAATCATTTGATACGATGAAATGGACAATAGGAATCTTTTATCCGAAAGAAACGATCGATGGGCTATTAAATAGTACGAGAAATACAGTTATTATAATGGCATGTATTAGTTTATTAGTTGGAATCGTAGCTTCCTACTTATTCTCAAGAAGATTAGCAAGACCACTGCAACTATTAAAGAATCACGTTCAAAAAGTAGCAGAAGGCGATTTAACGCTGCGAATGAAAGTGACAAGTAAAGATGAAGTTGGAGAGTTGACGAAGCACTTTAATGATATGGTTGAACAAATGAATGAAATGGTAAGTAAAATTAAAAACAGCGTATCAACGGTGCAACAATCAACGAATAGTTTACATTATTTAACGAACGAAACAGTAGCGGCTAGTAGAGAAGTTTCAGGAGCGATGGATGATGTGAGCGGAGGAGCTTCTACTCTTGCGAATAGTGTGGATGAAGTTTCAGCTCAGCTCGAGAATATGGCGGAGTCAGTGGAACAAATGAATAGCTCCGTTGGTGAAATAAAAGGAGTGGCTGGCAAAGCGGAAGAGGCGTCTAAGCAAGGATTAAATACAATGAGGAATTTAATCCGTACGAGGGGACAATCATCTTCGATTGTTGTTCATACAGAAGAAGCATCGGATAAGTTAGAACAAAGGGTTGGATCGATTCAAAATGTTGTTGAGCTTATAAAAGGCATTTCGGATCAAACAAATTTACTTGCTTTAAATGCTTCGATTGAAGCTGCCCGTGCAGGTGAGCAAGGTAAGGGATTTGCGGTTGTTGCTGAAGAGGTTCGGAAATTAGCGGAACAATCAAAAGAGGCTACCGGAGAAATCACAACGATGATTGGTGATGTGCAAGTAGAAGTAAAAAGAGTTGTAGAAGTTGTAAGTAAATTGAAAGACATTGCAGATGTGCAAAATAAAGTGACGACAGAGGCAGAAATGGAGTTCCACACAATTATGTCAGTTGTAAATACGATTAGTACTTCAGTTGAAAAAATTGTAGAAGAGGTACATAACATAGGTTACGAGCAAGGAGAAATTACAGCGGTAATGCACACAATTGCTGGTACGAGTCAAGAAAGTGCAGCTGTTTCTGAAGAGGTACATGCTGCAACGGAATCACAGGTGAATCATTTAGAAAAGGTAGCTCACACGATGGAAAGTTTGACAGAACATATGAGAGATTTAGAAAGATTAGTCGAGCAGTTTAAAGTGGAAGAGTAACATATTAGTAAAATGATGAGGATTTCGGTAAAATAGACAATGGATATATAAGAAACGATTATAGGAGGAAGACTACTATGGCAATTGTTGATGTATCGATTATTCCAGTAGGAACAGGTAATCCAAGTGTTAGTGAATATGTAGCAGAAGTACAAAAGGTGCTAGAGAAAAATGCGGATCGCGTGAAGTATCAATTAACACCGATGAATACAATTATTGAAGGAGATCTTCCTGTCATTCTAGAAGTAATACAACAAATGCATGAAGTTCCATATACGAAAGGTGCACAGCGTGTTGCAACAACTATTCGTATTGATGATCGTCGTGATAAAGTAAGCACAATGGAGAAAAAATTAAACTCTGTTCGATCAAAATTATAAGAAAAAGCAGCGATCTTCGCTGCTTTTTTCATATAGGAGGTAAATAAAATGAGTGAAAAGTTTAACGAGCAGTTTGATGGTTTACTGGAGAAATATACTGAGCTGTTACTTGGAGAGAGCAATGAAGAGAGAAAAGAACAGGTACAGAAGTGGGCACTGTATTCTTACATAGCTAAGACGATGCCAGCTTTAGTAAAGCATTGGAATGAAACTTATCCAGATGCGAAAGAAGAGATGGTACAGTTAATTACAGATATTAAAAGGCTGAATGAAGAGAAGCGAAATGAGCAATAAAAAAACTTGAGGTAAATATAATCGCAAGTTTTCTGTATTAATATCCTTATATAATTTACATGGAATATAAAGGATTTTATAGGCATGTCGAATATTTTCGACATGCCTATTTTATGCCTATTAAACTCCATTTTTCTAAATGTCGAAAAATATTTCGGGTATATTTATAAGCAGAAATATAGGTTTTTAAATGTTTTTATAGTATTTTATAAATTATCTAAATAATTATTTGTATCCAATAATTTTAAACAATGATATAATTTTGAAGAGGGGTAAAAAACAGATAAATTACAGTCATAGGGGTGAATTACATGGAACAATTAATGCGAAATTCGTTTCTTTTCTTATCTAAAAATAAAGCGCTAACAAAACTGGCTAAAAAGTACGGTTTACGCTTTGGTGCAGGTCGCTTCGTCGCAGGGGAGACGATTGAATTAGCGACAGCTGCCATTCAACAATTAAATAAGCAAGGTCTTTGTGTAACAATCGATTATTTAGGTGAATTCGTTGATAATGAAGCGGAAGCAAATGAAATGGCTAACCAATCGATTGAAGCGATCCGTGCAATTGGAAGAGAAGGTCTTGATTCGCAGCTTTCTTTAAAGATGACTTCTATGGGATTAGATATCTCTGATGAAATCGTAATGAACAATATGCGCCGTATTTTAGAAGCTGCAAAAGAAAATGGTGTGTTCGTTACAATTGATATGGAAGATTATACACGCTGTGGTAAAACAATTGATATCTTTAAACAGTTAAAATCTGAGTACGATAATATTGGTACTGTTATTCAAGCTTACCTATATCGTACAGAAAAAGATATTGAGGATTTAAATGCTTATAAACCTAATTTACGTCTTGTAAAAGGAGCTTATAAAGAACCTGAAGAAGTGGCGTTCCCGGACAAGAAAGATGTAGATGACAATTATAAAAAGATTATTAAAATGCACTTATTAAATGGAAATTATACTGCAATTGCTTCACATGACGAAGCAATTATTGAATATACAAAAAAACTTGCTGAAGAACATAATATTCCAAGGGATCAATTTGAATTCCAAATGTTATATGGTATTCGTAATGAGCGTCAACTTGAGCTAGTAAAAGAAGGTTACAAAATGCGTGTTTACGTACCTTATGGAAACGATTGGTATGGATATTTCATGCGCCGTCTAGCAGAGCGTCCAGCAAACGTTGCGTTCGTATTAAAAGGTATGGTTAAAAAATAACCAAGGAGAAAATACTCCTTGGTTATTTTAATTGCTGAAATGCATAATGTGCCATTTTCTTCGTATCAGGATATAGTTGCGCGCGAGTAGAAGATAATACGACGTTAATGACGCGTTTACCGTCTTTTTCATCCACTGTTACGACTGTATATTTGCCAAGTGCTGATAGACCGCTTTTACTTCCAATCGCATATGGATCGTCATATAGTTCTTCTCGTCCGTAGTTTGCGATGTTTGGAGAGCGTTCTGAAGTATGTAGAGTTGTACGTGTTGAATTCATATATTCTAAAACAACTGGATACTTTAATGCTTCTTTCGTAATAATAGCAATGTCATATGGCGATACTTTATTTCCAAGTGCATCAGCACCACTTGCGTTCTTGAAAGTCGCATGCTTTGTACCGAGTTCCTTCGCTCTAGCATTCATCATTTTCACAAATTCATTTTTTGATCCTGCAATATGTTCTGCGATGGATTCAGCTATTGGATCTGCACTAATGATAAGCATCAGTTTTAATGCCTCATCACGTTTTAACTTTTCCCCAGCACGAAGTTTAATTTTCTTACTTTGACTTTCTGTTTTAATTGCGTTTTCTGTAACTGTAATTTCTTCATCTTCTTTTACATTCTCTAGTAAAAGAAGGGTTGTCATCATTTTGGCTATACTAGCCGGATAAGAGCGTTCGTCTTCGCGTTTTCCATACAAAACTTCACCTGTGTCTGCATCGATTGTAACTCCATATTGCCCAGTAATATTAGGTTGATCAGCTCTTACAGCTTGTTGCCTTTGTGCATAAGAGAAGAAAATCATCCCTGTAAATAGTGTGGCAATCATTACAATCATAACTATTGTTCGTTTCATTATAATTCCCTCATTTGTTACAAATAAATTGGGCAGAAAAAGCAGCCATTAATCATTATGCCACGTTCTCTGCCCAAAAATATAGCGTTATTTTTCGCCCATATTATGCTTTTTATATTGTTGGTTATTACCTTGGCGTCCTTTTTCAACACCGTGATTATGTGGACCTGCGTTTCCAGTTACACTAGCTGCACTAATTCCAGCCTTTGAAGGGTTCTTCTTAAGTTTTGCCATATATATTCCTCCAGTTTCGTCAGATTATAAAAAGGAAAAGTGCATTTAAACAAAGAAAATACACATGTATAGCATAGCCAAATGAAAGAAAAATATTTATTTCAGAAAATTTTATCAATAAATATATTGCGAAAATTTAAACAGTATCATATATTTATTAGTAGAGGCTCACTCATTGATTGCGACTTATGTCGAAAAATTGAATGAGCATTCATTCAAGAATAGGGGGAGAATTGGATGTTCCAAATTAAAAAGGCTGCTGTTCTAGGTTCAGGCGTAATGGGTTCGGGAATTGCGGCACACTTAGCTAATATTGGTATTCCGACATTATTGCTTGATATTGTACCACCTGCGCTTACGAAAGAAGAAGAAGCGAAGGGACTTACATTAGAACATAAAAGTGTGAGAAATCGTTTTAGTAATACGGCTGTGCAAAAACTATTAAAGCAAAAACCAGCTCCTCTGACAGTGAAAGGAAATTTAGCACTGATTGAAGCAGGTAACTTAGAAGATGACCTTGAGCGTCTAGCTGATGTAGATTGGATTATTGAAGTAGTAGTTGAAAACTTAGATATTAAAAAGAAATTATTTGAAAAAGTAGATGCGGTTCGTAAACCGGGTTCTATCGTAAGCTCGAATACGTCAGGTATTTCAGTTGAAAAAATGGCAGAAGGTCGTTCAGACGACTTCCAGAAACACTTCTTAGGCACACACTTTTTTAACCCACCACGATATTTAAAACTTCTAGAGGTAATACCGACGAAAGAAACAGATCCACAAGTATTAAGCTTCATGAAACTATTTGGCGAAGACGTTCTTGGAAAAGGCGTTGTTATCGCAAAAGATACACCAAACTTTATTGGAAACCGCATCGGTACGTACGGTTTACTTGTTACTCTTCAAGAGATGGTAAAACGCGGCTATAGCATTGGGGAAGTTGATTCTGTAACAGGCCCACTTATTGGTCGTCCGAAGAGCGCAACGTTCCGCACATTAGATGTTGTCGGTTTAGATACATTCGTACACGTTGCAAATAACGTATATGAAAATGTGCAAGAAGAAGAGCGTGATGTATTTAAAGTACCAGCTTTCATGCATGACATGCTGGAGAAAAAATGGCTTGGAAGTAAAACGGGTCAAGGCTTCTTCTTAAAACAAGGAAAAGAAATTTTAGAATTAAATCCTGAAACGATGGAATACGAAGCGCGTAAAAAATTAAAAGCTGCATCCGTAGAGTTAAGTAAACAAGAAAAAGGATTAGCGAATAAATTGAAAGCGCTTGTATACGCAAAAGACCGTGCAGGAGAGTTATTATGGAACATCATTACACCAACTCTTTTATACTCTGCAAAACTTCATAAAGAAATTGCTGACGATATCGTTGCAATTGACCAAGCGATGAAGTGGGGCTTTGGATGGGAGCAAGGGCCATTTGAAGTGTGGGATGCAATCGGCGTTGAAAAATCTGTTCAAAAGATGGAAGAAAACGGCGTAGTTGTTCCTACTTGGGTGAAAGAAATGTTAGAGAAAGGTTTCACTACTTTCTATAAACATGATAACGGCGATAGCTACTATTACGATAATGGCGAATATAAGCTAATCGAGCGTAATAAAAAAGCAATTTCTCTTAAGCAATTAAAAGCGAAAAATGGTGTATTAAAGAAAAATAGCGGAGCGAGCTTAATTGATTTAGGCGACGGCATCCTTTGCTTAGAGTTCCATTCGAAGAGCAATGCAATCGGTATGGATATTACGCAAATGATTAACTACGCTGTTGATGAAGTAGAAAAGAATTATAAAGGTCTTGTTATCGGTAACCAATCGAAGAACTTCTGCGTTGGTGCGAACCTAGCAATGATCTTAATGGAAGCACAAGACGACAACTACTTTGAAATTGAGTTAGTTGTGAAAAACTTCCAAGATGCAATGACGAAAATTAAGTACTCTTCTAAGCCAGTTGTAGCAGCACCATATGGTATGACGCTTGGCGGAGGTACAGAAGTTTGCTTACCAGCAGCGAGCATTCAAGCTTCTAGTGAAACGTATATGGGCTTAGTAGAAGTTGGTGTTGGCTTAATCCCTGGCGGAGGCGGTAATAAAGAGCTATACATTAAACACTTAAACAAAATGGCAAACGGTGTAGAGTTTGATCTGCAAAAAGTTGCAAATAAAGTGTTCGAAACAGTCGCAATGGCGAAAGTTTCAACTTCAGGACAAGAAGCAGTTTCTCATAACTTCTTAGGTGATAAAGATGGTATTAGTGTGAATGGTGATCACTTACTATACGATGCGAAACAGAAAGCACTTGCTTTATATGAAGCTGGTTACAAAGCGCCAATCCGCAAAAAGATACCAGTTGTTGGGGAAACAGGATATGCAACTCTTGCACTTGGTGCAGAAGCAATGCATTTATCTGGTTACATTTCAGAGTATGACCTTCACATTGCGAAGAAACTTGCATATGTCATTGCGGGCGGAAAAGTACCGTACGGAACAGAAGTTGATGAGCAATATTTATTAGATGTAGAACGTGAAGCATTTATTAGCTTAGTAAGTGAGATGAAATCACAAGCAAGAATGCAGCACATGCTTGTAAAAGGAAAGCCATTACGTAACTAATAACGAGGGGAGATATCGTTCATGAGAGAAGCTGTCATTGTTGCGGGAGCAAGAACACCAATTGGAAAGGCAAAGAGGGGTTCATTAAAAACAGTTCGTCCTGACGATCTAGGGGCGTTAGTAGTAAAGGAAACGTTAAAGCGTGCGAATTATGAAGGACCAATCGATGATTTAATTTTCGGTTGTGCGATGCCAGAAGCAGAGCAAGGTTTAAATATGGCTCGTAATATCGGCGGATTAGCAGGACTTTCTTACGATGTTCCAGCTATTACGATTAACCGTTACTGTTCTTCAGGTTTACAAAGTATCGCTTACGGAGCAGAGCGTATTATGCTTGGTCACTCTGAAGCTGTATTATCAGGCGGAGCAGAATCAATGAGTTTAGTTCCAATGATGGGACACGTTGTTCGTCCGAATAGTCGCCTTGTAGAAGCGGCTCCAGAATATTATATGGGTATGGGACATACAGCAGAGCAAGTTGCTGTGAAATATGGAATTTCTCGTGAAGAGCAAGATGCATTTGCAGTAAGAAGTCATCAACGTGCTGCGAAAGCATTAGCTGCAGGAAACTTTGCTGATGAAACAGTACCTGTAGATGTGACGTTACGCTCGGTTGGATCAAACAATAAACTGCAAGAAGAAACAATCACTTTCGCACAAGACGAAGGTGTAAGAGCAGAGACGACGCTAGACATTTTAGGGAAATTACGTCCAGCATTTAACGTTCGCGGTTCTGTAACAGCTGGTAACTCTTCACAAATGAGTGACGGTGCAGCATCTGTACTATTAATGGATCGCGAAAAAGCAGTGAGCGATGGCATGAAGCCACTTGCGAAATTCCGTTCATTTGCAGTAGCTGGCGTACCACCAGAAGTAATGGGAATCGGCCCAATCGCTGCAATTCCAAAAGCGCTAAAACTAGCTGGCTTAGAGCTATCTGATATTGGCTTATTTGAACTAAATGAAGCATTCGCTTCTCAATCAATTCAAGTTATTCGTGAACTTGGTTTAGATGAAGAAAAAGTAAACGTAAACGGTGGTGCAATCGCACTTGGACATCCACTTGGCTGTACAGGAGCAAAACTAACACTATCTCTTATTCACGAAATGAAACGCCGCAACGAACAATTCGGTATCGTAACAATGTGTATCGGCGGCGGAATGGGAGCAGCGGGAGTATTTGAATTACTATAAAAAGTGGAAGCGGCTCGTTCAGAATGTGAGGGGGATGGAGCTTCAGACGTAGAGGCGTTCTCTGCCTCGCAGGAAGAAGCGAAGCCACCGAACATTCTAGCCGCTGGAACTGGATTATAAAAAAGTGCAGGTGGCTCGTTTAGAACAGGAGGGCGTTGGAAGCCCTGACGAAGAGGCGCTTTTTGCCTCAAAGGAAGGGGGGAAACGACCGACTGTTTTAGCCACTGGAACTGGATTATAAAAAAAGTGGAAGCGGTTCGCTCAGAACGAGACGCTGCCAATGCAAAGAATGGAAGCAACAAAGGTTTATAAAAAAAGGGAGAGCCAGCTTCTTTCAAAAAGAGAGAAGCGGCTCATGAAAATATGAAGGAGGAAATTTTCATGGAAAAAACAGTAGGAAATGCGGTTAAAGGCGGTAGCTTTTTAGTAGATGAGATTACGATTGATCAAGTGTTTACGCCAGAAGATTTTTCATCTGAGCATAAAATGATTGCAAAAACGACAGAGGACTTTATCGTAAATGAAGTTCTTCCAGAGCTTGAATATTTAGAGCAACATGAATTTGATCGTTCAGTTCGTCTTTTAAAAGAAGCTGGGGAACTTGGTTTATTAGGCGCTGACGTACCAGAAGAGTACGGCGGAATTGGTCTTGATAAAGTAAGCTCAGCGTTAATCGCAGAGAAATTCTCTCGCGCTGGTGGCTTTGCAATTACTCACGGTGCTCACGTAGGTATCGGATCTTTACCAATCGTATTATTCGGTAACGAAGAGCAAAAGAAAAAGTATTTACCATTACTTGCAACTGGTGAAAAATTAGCTGCATACGCATTAACAGAGCCAGGTTCAGGATCTGACGCATTAGGTGCAAAAACAACTGCACGTTTAAATGCAGAAGGTACACATTACGTATTAAATGGTGAAAAACAGTGGATTACAAACTCTGCATTCGCTGACGTATTCGTTGTATATGCAAAAATCGATGGAGAGCACTTCTCAGCATTTATCGTAGAGAAAGACTACGCTGGCGTATCTACAAGCCCAGAAGAAAAGAAAATGGGTATTAAATGTTCTTCAACTCGTACGTTAATTTTAGAAGATGCGTTAGTACCGAAAGAAAACTTACTTGGTGAAATCGGTAAAGGTCATATTATCGCATTCAACATTTTAAATATCGGTCGTTATAAATTAGGTGTTGGTACAGTTGGATCTGCGAAACGTGCAGTAGAAATTTCAGCACAATATGCAAACCAACGTCAACAGTTCAAACAACCAATCGCTCGCTTCCCATTAATTCAAGAGAAACTTGCGAATATGGCAGCAAAAACATATGCAGCTGAAAGCTCTGTATATCGTACAGTAGGTTTATTCGAAAGCCGCATGAGCACATTATCTGAAGAAGAAGTAAAAGACGGTAAAGCAGTAGCAGCTTCTATCGCTGAATATGCAATCGAGTGCTCTTTAAACAAAGTATTCGGTTCTGAAGTATTAGACTATACAGTAGATGAAGGTGTTCAAATTCACGGTGGTTACGGATTTATGGCAGAGTACGAGATTGAAAGAATGTACCGTGATTCTCGTATTAACCGTATTTTCGAAGGAACGAACGAAATTAACCGCCTAATCGTACCAGGTACGTTCTTACGTAAAGCGATGAAAGGTGAATTACCACTTCTTCAAAAAGCACAAAAATTACAAGAAGAGTTAATGATGATGATGCCAGAAGAAGTAGGCGATGAGCCATTAGCACTTCAAAAGTATTTAGTAACTAATGCGAAGAAAATCGGCTTAATGGTAGCTGGATTAGCGGCTCAAAAATACGGTAAAGCATTAGATAAAGAGCAAGAAATTCTTGTGAATATCGCTGACATCGTAAGCAATCTATACGCAATGGAATCAGCTGTTCTTCGTACAGAAAAAGCAATCAAAACAACTGGTCTTGAAAAGAATAAACAAAAAGTGTTATACACTGAAGTATTCTGCCAAGAAGCATTTAACGAAATCGAAGCAGATGCGAAAGAAACACTTATCGCAGTTGAAAACGGCGACATGCTGCGCATGATGTTATCATCATTACGTAAATTAACTCGCCACACACCACTTAACGTAATTCCGAAGAAACGTGAAATCGCTGCGAAAATTTTAGAAGATGAGCGTTACACAGTTTAATATCTTTAAAGAACAGTAGTCGTTTATACGGCTACTGTTCTTTTTTTTGAAAAAAATTTTTTTAGTGACATAAAACTAATACCATTAGTATAATAAAACTAATGTTATTAGTTTTCGTGAAAAGGGAGATGGGACTATGAGGATGATACATGAAAAAACGGTATATCAATTGTCATTTTTGCCAAGAGCGTTTCCTGTAAATTGTTACTTTGTAGAGGAAGATGATGGTTTAACTTTAATTGACGCGGCTTTGCCATATAGCGCAAAAGGTATTTTACAGGTGGCTGAGAAAATAGGAAAACCAATTACTAAGATTGTATTAACACATGCGCATGATGATCACATCGGTGCATTAGATGCATTAAAGGAAGTACTTCCTCATGTTCCAGTCTATATTTCTAAGCGGGACGCAAAGCTGTTAGAAGGAGATATGACGTTACAAAAGGATGAACCGAATATACCGATAAAAGGCGGTGTACCTAAAAAATTAAAAACGGTACCTGATATTTTATTAGAAGATGGCGACCGAGTTGGATCGCTTCTTGCGATTATGACACCGGGACATACGCCAGGCTCCATGTCGTTTCTTGATGTAAGAAATAAAGCTCTTATTGTCGGAGATGCATTCCAAACAAGAGGAGGTATGGCTGTTTCAGGACAAATGAAATTTTGGTTTCCGTTTCCGGCGATGGCAACGTGGAGCAAAGAAATATCATTACAAAGTGCAGAGAAGTTAAGAGAATATGAGCCTTCCTTGCTTGCGGCAGGACATGGAAAAATGATAAACGATCCAGTGGCTTTCATAGAGCTTGCTATTAAAGAAGCGAAGCGGAATATAGAAAGTAAGAAAGAGGGGTAATTGATGTCACCGAGAATCGGACTTACATTACAAAAAATTGTAGAAACAGCAGCAGAAATTGCAGATGCAAATGGAGTACAAGAAGTAACGTTAGCTTCATTAGCGCAAACGTTAGGGGTACGTTCGCCCTCACTATATAATCATGTAAAAGGGTTACAAGATGTACGGAAAAATCTTGGCATTTACGGAATCAAAAAGCTGCATAACAGACTGGAAGAAGCTGCCGAGGATAAACGGATGGATGAAGCAATTCATGCTTTAGGAGAAGCGTATGTAGCATTTGTCCGAAAACATCCTGGACTATATGAAGCAACTTTTTTACGAGATGAAGAAGTAAGAAAAGCAGGTGACGGAATTGTAAAGCTTTGTCTTCAGGTTTTACAACAGTATGGCTTAGAAGGAGAGAATGCACTTCATGCGACACGCGGATTCAGAAGTATTTGTCATGGATTTGCTTCGATTGAACAACAGGGCGGATTTGGTTTGCCGTTAGATTTAGATATAAGTTTACATGTATTGTTGGAAACGTTTATTAAAGGGTTACGTGAATAAGAAGCGAGGCAAACAAAAACCTTAGAAGTGATTCTAAGGTTTTTTAGTGCATATAATTCGAAAAGAGCGGTAGGCTTTTTCTCATTACATGATATTATTTTACAGGTTTGAAAAATGTGTATATGACTACGGAAAGGCAAACGAAAATAAAAGCAATAGGATCTTGATATGGACTAGGCTCAGAGCCCTTCTGGATTTCTGTAAGGAAGTCATGTGTTTTCATGTTCATTGCTCCTTTAACTAATAAGTTTTATATGATGCGAGGGTTATAGTGGATAGGAAGTATTTTTTAAAATTTCATATAATAATTATTGCATAGCAATTCTATTCCTAAAACTATAAAATATAAAGTTTTCATAATATGTAAAATTGCATATTATTCTTTTTGAAAAAATTGTTATATTATCTATATATTTGTATTAAAGGATTTTTGTTAAGGTAATGAAAACAAATGGAGGAATAGTATGAGAAAAACAGTATTAGACGCGTATAATGCAGAAAGAGAAGTAGATAACATAACATATAAAAATCTAGTTGTAACGATTGCAAGCATTCTAGGGTTCTCACTCTTAGGGGGATTATTCCTTGCTTTAGCCCTTGGAATTTTTGGAGAAGAGGTATTACGTGCTAATTTAGAGGGATATTATTTACTTCTATTTGATGCAGCTGTTGTTACTATTGTTTTATTTGCTTATAAACCAGTGCTTCATTTTATTAAGAACATATGGGATGTATCTGTTTTAAAAAATGGGAAAACCTACTTGTATTTATTAATAGGTTTTATCATCATTGCATTAACTCAGTATGTAATGTTAGAGTTGTTTAGCTTTGAAAGTGCAGGGCAGCAGCGAGAACAATTAGGGAGCTTAGGACTTCAAAATAGTCTACAAAGTATTATATATGTGTTAAGTGTTGCTATAATTACACCAATTAAAGAAGAAATTTTATATAGAGGTATTTTGTATCGATTTTTTGAAAAGAAATATAGTTTTCTAGTTGGTATCATTATTTCTTCCTTCATCTTTGGGATTCTTCATGGTGGTTTTCCGGTTACGGCAATGATTATGGGGATTGTATTTGCTATGTTATACAAAAAGACGCAATCTATTATACCTAGTATTATTTTACACATTATATGGAACTTACTTGTGAGTATAAGTATGATTGTATCTCTATAAAAATAAATACATAACCAGTATAAAAGATGAATGGCTTAGCTATTCATCTTTTATTTTTTTTATATGTGGGAAAAGTTGATGAATACAATCCAAAAAGAACCAAATACTAATGATGAATGAACAAAGAAAGGCGGGTATGTTATATGCAAAACTTAACAGAGCTTGAAGTAGAAAACTTACGTCATTTAATTGGTGGACACGCAACAATTATTAACAAGTTGGAGCAGTATGCACAGACGTGTACAGATCCACAACTGAAACAAATGCTACAAAAAGATGCGCAAGATGCACGAAATACGAAACAGCAATTAATGACTTTCCTAGGATAGGAGGAAGAGAAAGATGAATGAAAAAGATATGGTAAATGATTATTTAGCAGGATTAAATGCGAGTTTAACAAGCTATGCAAATTATATTGCTCAGTCTGATAATGAGCAGTTACATCAAACGTTAATTCAAATTCGTAATCAAGACGAGGCGCGCCAACGTAATATGTATGAGTACGCAAAGCAAAAGAGTTATTACAAACCGGCAGCACCTGCTAATCCAATGATTGTACAGCAATTAAAAAGTCAATTAAGTGCGGAATAACAGGAAAAAGAAAACGAGCGAATTTATTCGCTCGTTTTCTTTTTGTATGTGTCAATAAATACATAATAAATATTTTTCCAGTTGTAACAAATATGACGAAAATGGAATATGACAATTCACAAAAAGGACAAAAACTTTGTTCAACATTTCACAAAGTATCCATGGTTTCTATCGTGGGAACCTCTATAATTAAGAATGTAAAGAACAAAAGAAATAGATTATATGATCAATTAGGAGAGATTGCTATGAAAAGACATACAAGAAAAATTGCAATTATCGGTACTGGATTAGTTGGATCCAGTTGTGCGTATTCCATTGTAAATCAAGGGATTTGCGAAGAGCTATTATTAATTGATATAAATCATGAACGTGCAGTTGGGGAAGCAATGGATTTATCACATTGCATTAACTTTACAAATACAAGAACAAAAGTATATGCAGGAAGCTATGAAGACTGCAAAGATATGGACATTGTCATTATTACAGCAGGGCCAGCACCAAAACCTGGACAAAGTCGCTTAGATACTTTAGGAGCGAGTGCGAAGATTATGGAAAGTGTTGTTGGTGGTGTAATGGCAAGTGGATTTGATGGTATTTTCTTACTTGCATCGAACCCAGTTGATATTATTACATATGAAGTGTGGAAATTATCTGGATTACCTAGAAATCGCGTAATCGGTACTGGTACATCACTAGATTCTTCTCGCTTAAGAACAATTTTATCTGAAATGCTACATGTAGATCCTCGTAGTATTCATGGGTATTCATTAGGAGAACATGGTGATTCTCAAATGGTTGCTTGGTCTCATGTAACTGTTGGTGGAAAGCCAATTCTGCAAATTTTAGAAGAACAAAAAGAACGATTTGGTGAAATAGATTTAGATGAAATTGTTGAGAAGACTGCAAAAGCTGGCTGGGAAATTTATAAACGTAAAGGAACTACTTATTACGGGATTGGAAATTCTCTAGCATATATTGCGAGTTCAATCTTTAATGATGATCACCGTGTCATTGCTGTATCAGCCATTTTAGATGGTGAGTACGGTGAATATGATATTTGTACAGGAGTACCAGCTATTATTACTAGAGACGGTATAAGAGAAGTTGTAGAACTCAATTTAACAGAGGATGAAGAATCTCGATTCGCAAAATCAAACGATATTTTACGTGATTATATGAAAACAATTGGTTACTAACTTATAGGAGAAGGTGAAACAAATGAAGGAATATATAATGTCTCGTGTATTTAAAGCATCTGCTGGAATCGCACAAGGTATTTTCGTATCCCTCGGAATTGGTTTACTGATCGAAAATATAGGAAGAATTGTTGATATACCATTACTTATTACAATCGGAGTTGTTGCAAAATCACTAATGGCACCGGCAATTGGTGCTGGAATTGCTTTTATGCTCGGTGCAAACGGTCTTGTAATCTTCTCGGCGATGGTAGCCGGAGCGATTGGTGCCGGATCCATTTCGATTACTGAAGCTGGTCTAATTATTAAAACAGGTGAGCCAATCGGTGCATTATTAACAGCAACTTTAGCTGTATATATTGGTAAACGTTTAAGTGGAAAAACTGCGTTAGATATGATGCTCGTTCCATTTGCGGCCATATTAGGTTCTGGTTTAGTAGGCATTTGGTTATCTCATAATATTACTCCTGTTTTAAATGCAGTTGGAGCGTTTATTAAAGATAGCTCAGCTGGTAGCCCATTCATCGCTTCTATCGTTATTGCAGTAGTTTGGGGACTATTACTTATCTCTCCAGCTTCATCAGCTGCGTTAGCAATTGCACTTAGCTTAGACGGTGTTGCAGGTGGTGCTGCTCTTGCTGGATGCGTTGCTCAGTTTATCGGATTCTCTGTCATCTCAGCAAAAGAAAACAATTTAGGTGGCATATTAGCTCAAGCACTTTGTACTCCGAAAGTACAATTGCCAAATATCACTAAAAATCCAATGATTCTCGTCCCAACTGTCGTCGCCAGTGCTATAGTCGGTCCAGTATCAGCATTAATTTTCCAACTGGAAGCAGGAAAGGAAATTGCAGGTCTTGGATTAAGTTCTCTTATCGCACCAATTAATTTAATTTCCAGCCAAGGATGGGAAGTTCTCCCGGCGATGGTAATTACTTATATCGTCATTCCAGTAGCTGTTTCTTATATACTTTACATTGCTCTTAAAAAAGCAGGTCGTATTCATTCTGGTGATATGACTGTACCGCAATCTTAAATTGAAAATCTCCTTAATAATAGATAAAAGCAGACTGAAGCCACAGTCTGCTTTTTTGTCATGCTACATTCTATGATTTTGTTTTACTGGAACTCTTATTGGTTCTTTGGCCAATAAGAGCTGAACGCCGAAGTAAAGTATGCTTGCAAGCGTCATTCCAGAAACGGCATCTACAAAGGCGTGCTGCTTCGTAAATAGCGTTGATAAAATAATAAGTGTACCGAAGAAAGTAAGGATGTAATATTCAAAAACATGCTGTTCTCTACGCTTAAAGGCAGCTAACATAATTACAAATGTAGTAAGAACGTGAATGCTAGGGAAACAGTTTACTGGCTGGTCGATACTATAAATATAGCGAACTAGTTCAGAAAATACATCTGTTCCAACGACAGTCGGACGTGGTACAGTTGTTTGCCAAAAATAATAAATAGAAAAACAAGCAAGCTTTCCAAAAATAACACTACTTAAAGTAACATAATATTGCTTTCGGTCAGCAAAACAGTAATAAATAAGTGCGCCGTATAAGTATGGAAACCAAAGTAAATAAGGAATAATAAATGCTTTTACAAATGGAATCCAATCATCTACTACAGTTGTAACGTCTACTGCGTGAACAGTCGATTTATTTAATACGTCGTAAAGGGGACTTACGAGCACGAGTAGAAGTATATAACTTAACGGAAGAAAAGATGAAAGTTTAAATTTCTTCATGTTGATCTCCTATGTTTAGTAATGTAAGTAAATTCAATTGATTATAATATAGAAACGTGAATTGGGCTATCGATTTTACTTACATTTTCTTGAATTAACCTTACGTTTTTGTCACTTGACTAAAAAGAAGGGGAGGGTGCTAAATGAAGCGTTTATCGTATTTCTTATTTTTTATATTGATATGCCTAGTCGGTGCTGGGTGTGCAAAGGATAAAGAAGGAGAGAAATTAGAATATAACGGAAGAGCACTCGTAATTGGAGTTGTTGGAGAAAAACCGAAAGATACGTTTAGGAATATAAAGTTTGAGGAAATGAAGTTAGAGGAACTGGAAAAGAAATCTAAGGAAGTAGATGGTTTTCTAATAATGAAAGATCACTTTCAAGAAGCCTCAACAGAGCAATATAAAAATGTATTTTCATCACTAAAGAAACCAGTGTTTTTTATCGGTTTACAAGATAAATCATATTCGATTTTTATTACAAAAGGGATAGAGTATAACAGTGCCCGAAAAGATGTAAATGCTATGTATACGCAAGGGTTTGCGAATATCGGAAGTGGTGAAGGACAACAATGGGCAGTTGGTTTATTGAATGGTGGAAATACAGAAGAAAGTATTCATAATATGTATATCGTCGTATTTCAAACAATTGCAGATTATTTAAATAGATAATGAAGGAGCCTGCAAAAGAGGCTTCTTATTTTTTTAATCAAACGTTTGTTTAAGCTGTATGTTCGGTAGGAAGAAACCGATGTAACTCAAGGGTTAACAAAGAAAAATAGAGAATTAATCAAACGTTTGTTTAAGCTGTATGTTCGGTAGAAAGAAACTCCTGTAGTTCAAAGGTTAAGAAAGAAAATGGAGAATTAATCAAACGCTTGTTTAAGATATATGT
>NZ_JAKUEU010000081.1:0-22881 GCF_022663075.1 Bacillus cereus group sp. BfR-BA-01441 | reverse complement strand
GCTACGAGGATTACTCAAACATAGGTATGAAAATAGCCCTTTTAAAGCAATTAATGATTTGTATCCAAATCAGTTCAAAGAATGGGAATTTGGTATGACTCCTTTAAATTTCTGGACTAAAGAAAAAGCATTAGAAGCATTGAAATGGACCATTGAAGAAAAAGAGAGATTAACCCCTAAACAATTACTTGATATATACAATATAAAATGGTTAAAGACCCATGGATTAGCATCAGCATGTCAAATAATCTGGGGGAATAGTCCGTTTAGAATGATTAATGATTTATATAGAGACCGTTTTAAAGAATGGGAATTTAGAGTTACTCCTGTTGGATATTGGTCTAAACGTAAAGCATTAGAGGCGTTAAGGTGGACTATTGAAGAGAAAGAAAAATTGGATGAAAAACAGCTATTAAAAGTATTTAATCAAAAATGGCTAATAAAACAAAAATTATGGACGCCGTTAAAATGCTATTGGAAAGGAAGTCCATATGAAATGCTTATTGCTCTATATCCAAATCGTTTCTCAAAAAATATGTTAAAAGGATATATTTAAAAGTAAAGATTAAATTAATAATTATTGAGAAAGTTTATGATATAACATGCAGTTATTAATTTGGAGGAAGACACCTTAAAGGTGTCTTTTTTTATGCATAAAAAAATAAAATATCACCTAGTGTAAAAAAATTCAAAATACTAAAGGGATTTCTATTAATAATTAAATAAAATCATTCATTGATTAATTATTCTATCTCTTTTCCTATTAGAACCAAATTTTTGCTAATTGAGAGACTCCTTTTATTATCTCTTCTTCGCATAAATCACCAAATCCAAGTTGAATATGAGGATATTCTGGTAAATATTCCGAGAAGTATTTTGAGCAAGGATAAACTATAATGCCGTGATCATGTGCTCTTTCAATTAGCATTTTTTCACTCATTTTTGTTTTTACTTCAATAATAACGAAAATACCGGAGCTACCACCTTTAATCTTGACATATTCCTTAAAATGCTTTGATAATTCCTTATTTAATAGATTCATTTTACGTTTATACAAAGTTTTCATCTTCCTTAAGTGCGAGTACCAATATCCTTCATTCATAAAAGTTGCCAATGTTCGCTGATGAATAGATGAGGATGTTTGTTCAAGTAAAGGGAGTATTTTTTTATAATCATTTATTAGCCGCCTAGGCAAAACCATATAACTGACACGGATAGAGGGGAGGAGTGCCTTTGAAAAAGTTCCTAAATAAACCACCCTATCATTTGAATCTAAACTTTGAAGAGACGGTATAGGTTGATGGATATATCGAAATTCACTATCATAATCATCCTCAATAATATAGCCATCTACTTTTTTTGCCCATCCAATTAATTTTAGTCTTTCATTGACAGGGATAGTCACTCCATACGGAAAGTGGTGAGTAGGAGTGACATATAAAAGTCTAGAAGGCGATTTTAAAAGAAAATCGACTTGAATGCCCCGTTCTTTTACAGGAATTGGATCAATAATAAATGATTGAAGAACAAAAAGCTCCCTTGCCACGTTATATCCAGGATCTTCTACTGCTATATAATGATAGTCTTGCTTTAACATTAGTGACAAAATTAATAACAAATGTTGTGTGCTACTGCCAATAATAATTTGTTCTGCAGAAGTAGTAACTCCTCTTGATTGAAATAAGTAATCTGCTAGTGCTTTCCTTAATTTAATATCGCCTTGTTTTTCTCCGTATGAAAACATGCTAGAGTCTTTAAGAATTTTGTTTGTAATCATTCTCCACTTTTTTAAAGGAAAGTTTTCTTGATCCACTGTCCCAATCTTAAAATCAATAGTTTTCATGATAGTATGATTTGTTTCATGATGCTGTTCTCTAATAAGTTCAAAATTAAGTGTTTCATCCGATGTAATAGCCTCTACAAAAAAACCTTTTTTGTTTTCACTTCGAATATACCCCTCTGATTGCAGTTGTTCATAGGCTACCTGAGTTGTGTTTCTGCTGACCTCTAATTGGTTAGCAAGTTGTCTAATTGATGGCAACTTTTTACCGTGTTCTAATTTACCAGATAAAATCTGAGTTCGTATATATTGATAAACTTGTTGATACATAGGATTTTTACTTTTTCGATTTATATTAAATATTAGTTCCTTCATTATTTTAATACCCCATCTGTCATTTGTATTTATTGTAAACTGTACCTTTTAGAAATGACAGTATAAATAAATAATGAATTTATAAAAAAATTTAATCTAGGAGGAGAGTTATGACAATATTTATGTACATATTTTGTTTGATTGTATGGGGACTCAACTTTATTGCAGTGAAAATTCAAGGAACTCCTGTCAGCTTAGAGTTATCTTTAACTTACCGTCTGGTTATGACAGCTTTTTTATTTTTGATGCTTGTTTGTTTTCTTCGACCAAGTGGGATGCCAACAAAAAAAGATATCCCATTTGTAATAGTTTTTGGTATATGTAACTTTGCAATAAGCTATTTATGCCTTTATTACGCTACAATTTTGAGTTCTGCGGCAATTGTAACATTGATTTTTTCACTAAAGGTAATTTTAACTCCGATCGCACTTCGAATTTTTTTAAAAGAAAAGTTACATTCACGCGTTTTGCTTGGAGGGATTTTAGGGGTATTAGGAGTATGTATTCTTATCTATCCGAAATTGAATGATTTTCAAGGGTTCAATGATATAAAAGGAATTATGGTTGCAATTTTAGGTACGCTTCTTACAGCAATAGGTGATGCGAGCTCGGCACGAAATGCAAGCCATAAGGTGAACCCTATCTATGCAAATGCTATTGGATTTACAGTAGGTAGTTTATTGATGGGAGTAATTGTATTATTTCAAGGACAAGAATTTACATTTCCCACATCTTTTTCATATGTATTTATGTTGCTATATTTAACTCTGTTTGCTTCTTTTGTAGCATGGTTATTCTATTTGAAGCTTGTAGAAAAAATCGGAGGAGCTCGAAGTGGATATATGGTTGCGCTATTCCCTATAATTGGAGGGATAGCTTCCGTTTTAATCGGTGAGTCAGATCCATCCCTGTATTTGTTTGTTGGATGTTTTTCAAGTTGTATTGGAGCGGCTATCGCATTAGGGTTTAGAACTCAAAAGCATGATCCGAATTTAACTCTAAAAAGAGTTAATTAAGAAAGGAATAAGTGTAATGGACTTGAAAATAGATTCTATATATTTTTTATTTTTAATGTATGAATTGTACACGTTCTTTTGAAGAAAAGACACCATCAAATAAACTATTTTGTCTAATTGGCAAATCATAAGTTTACATAATATTTTTCTAGTAAACAATTATATATTTAATAGTGTGATCAATAAGGGAAGGAAATCTTTCATAAAATCAATTAAGTTATTTAGTGCTTCTTTCATCATAAATATCTAAAGCTACATATTCATTAAGTTTTATTTATAAGAGCCATTCTCAGCTATGAGGATGGCTTTCCTAATTTTCTTTAAATTAACTAACAAGGTTTAAACGCAGCTAGCGAAGTAGAAAATTTTCGTTATGAGGATAATTTAAAACCTTAAGCTGATTGTTGTGTGGTGAGAACTCATTAAGTAGAAACACGCTGTAGTCATTAAACAGTGGCAAAATACGTGTATATTATCACTATATTAAATCCTTAAACAAAATGACTAATTGTCTAGTATAGTCAACTGGACATATGATGTCTAGTTGTGTAAAATTTTACATGTAACTAAATCATCATAACTAGATAAACGAGTAACTTGGGGGAGAGACTACAAATTATGGAATCAAAGAAATCTACATTTATCGAGAAAGTACAATCTATTAAAGGAAAGACAGCTGCAAAGTATGGGGTAACAGTTCTTCTATTCTTTGGGCTGACATCTTGTTATAACCAAAAAACCGATAGATTATCATCACAAGTAGAACATTATCAAGCAGAGTCAGAGAAATTAGCCAAAGAGTATGATGAATTAGAAATTAATTACATTAAGCTGAAGGCTAAACTAGATGCGATAGAGAATCTACCCGAGGAGAAACCTGCAGAAGTTGATGACGCTGAAGAAAAACCTGTTAAGAAAGTGGAAGAGACGCTGATTCAAGATAAAGAGCCAGAGAAATCTGAAGAGGAAACAATCAAAGAGGAGCAATATGCAGCCCGAGAAAAGAAAGCATATGCGAATCTCCATTCTCTAGGAAGTTTAGAAGCGCAGGAGACATACAAAGAACTAATTAAGCCGAAGCTTTCAAGATGGGCTAGTAAGGATATGTTACAAGTAGCTAAGGAGGGTGTAAACTTTCGTGAGATAGATGATAGTAACCTACCATGGACAGATGTTACCGAGCTGAACGGAACAAGTACGAAGCATATCTATAAGAGTGGATTCGACCAATTAGAGATTTCATACAATTTTGACGGGACCATTACAAAATCTGAATGGAAAACAGGAGTGAACAAATAAGATGAAAAACTTAATGTCTACACTTACATCGTTAAATTTTGATAAAACTGTTATCGCATACTCGAACGGGGTTCAGGTCTTTAAAGGAACATTACAGGATTACTTATTTATGTCCCACCAAGAGAAGCAGGCACTGAAGGTAACAACATTCCGTATCTGCACTAAAGATGGGAACTGATATTTGTACTTTTGAAAGATTACAAGAAGCGTAAACTTATAGCAGTACGCGATATTGTGAATGTCTCTAGCGTGATAACTACGTATAAGGTACGAAATATAATACGAATTGACTATTTTTACAAATGAAAGAGTTGCTACAACAATGAAAGTTTGATAAACAATTATGAAAAAGATAGATGAGTTAAAAGATGAAGAGAAGGGAAATTACTTTAACTGGAAAATTGCACTTGTTACAGTAAGTATCGTTTTATTTGGCGTTTGGAGGGGATATGAATATCTAGAGAAAAAATCTGAACGTGAATTACAGGTGAAAATTGAACAAATCGAAAAATGAGAAGCTGAAAAAACGATTAAGAAAGAAGAGAGACGTAAGGCAAGGGAAGAAGCGGAACGTAAGGAGCTGGAAGAAGAAACAAGTAAACGTATTGAAGAAAATAAGGTGAAACCTGACCACTTTGTATTAGGTAATGCACAAGGTAAACACGGGAATAGAGGTCTGTTACATATCGGAAGCGTTAAAGCGATCCAAATTGGTATGACGACAGAATAGGCTGCAAAGAAACTGAACAAGAATGCTGCATACGCCTCTAAAACAACAATGAATAAGGTCGAAGGTGTTCAGTATACATATAATGCGCCGATGTCCATGCTGAAACCGATCGTAATAATAAAATGAAACTGAACACGCTTGACAATAACGGTACATTCACGGAAGGGTCATTTGATAAATAGGAACGATTTGATTTTCCTAAAGTATCATCTTGTTATTAGAATGGCGTTTTCATCGCTAATAAGAGGGGGGCAGCGGATAGGAAAGAAGTTTAAAAAGTAACAAAGTTAAATGATATGTAATAGACGACCGATTAAAACGGGCAGATATCACATATTAGAAATGGCATGCATGTGTATAAAAAAACAAGCACTACACACAATGACTATTCCGTGTGTTTTTTGAACATACATTCTTTATTTATAGTTTATATATTTAATATATAGATATAACGTGTTATAATATGAAGTAGAAACTCGCGTGTTTCAAATACAACATTTTTATCTTCTTGATGGCCTCTTCTCTTTCCGTAAGAGGTCCTTTTTTATCCCTCCATCCCCCTCCGTATTGCATACTCGTTAAAATACTATGAAAAGATACTAGAGACTACTATACTGTGATATTCTCTAGTATCTTTTCTTTATCTAAGTTATCTATTGTTGGATAAACAATAAATTATGACTTTTTTGTATAATTTTAACAAAACCACTTTGACCCATTATTTTACTTATGATTTCACCATAAAGAATTAATGGTATATAAATTATTATTCATAATAAAATTATGGTAAACTAATAAGTTATCTTGTTCATAATAAAAGGTGTAATATATTGTTTCTTTTGTAATTTTGAATAAGGTAATTAGAAATTTCAATAAAAGAAATTAGATTTAGTTAAGTAATAAAAAAAGTGTAGAAAGGTTTTATTTCTACGCTTTTTTTATTTGATAACAAATTTATTGCTATTCTAGATTTACCATATAAGATTTTACAGCTTGCAATAGGAATTCTTCCTGTCCCATACCAGCATCCGCTGCCATTTGTACTACTCTTTGCTTGAATTCATGATCTGCATGAAAAGTTAATGGCTCTACATTACTTTTAAAGTAAATACCTTCTACATGAGGAAGTATCGTGCCGGATTTCATATGAGAATGTAAGTATTTAACTTCTTCTTGAAATTGCAGTGGATCTACTTGTAATACGAAAGGCTTAATTTCTAATCTGATAGTATCTGATGAAATACCTAATCGCATATTTGTGACACCTAGCTCTTTATAAAATAAATTTATTAGATTATAAGTGATAGAATTAAATAGTTGAGGTTTTTTAAATGAAAAAGATAAATACCCTCGTTTTGTAATTACCGCTTTTTTATTGAAAGGTTCAAAGGAGTAATCATGTTCCTTATAAGTAGATAGAGGGAAAATTTCTTCGTCCTCTGTAAGAATCTTGCCGTCTCCTCCATTAATCTCTATTACCCTAGCGGTTTTTCCAGTATGTAGATGTTTTAATAATTGATATAAATATATATCTTCATCTTGAATCTTAGTAATAAATGTTTTTCGCTCTTTTGTTTTAGTTTTTTCATAATCAAGCATAAAAATCTCTAGTTCTTCCTCATCGATAATATATACTTGTTTTCCTCGTTTTTCTACCATTGTTGCGGGTAATTTTCCAGATTTGATGTATGTAAAGATAGTAGATGGTGCAACATTAAGAATTTCAGCTACTTCTTTTGTGCTAAGGCCGTTAACCTCATTTTTATTTTTTAAACGTTCAATATCCTCTAAGTAGAAAATCTTACTACCGAATTGCTTCCAGTTATCTTTATATACACATTCTATTAATCCATCTTTTTCTTTTTTTAAAATTGTTTGCACCGTTACTCCTAATAAGTCGGCTGCTTCTTTTGTCGTTACAGTAGGTTTTGTAATGAACAATAAATCTTGTGTCATGAAAGGACACCTCCATAACTATCGTTTGTTAATATTTTAGGTATGTATATATCATATCAGAATCTGATTTATATTTAAAATAAGAAATAGATTTTATTAAATATCATATTCATTGTTATGGTTTGAAAATCTTTTTCATTAAATTTATATGTAAATGAATTTTTATAGTTATTTTTATTATAAATTCACTATGAATGTTAAGTAATTAACTGTTAAATAATATCTATTTCTTAATAAATTATAAAAAAATATAATTATAAGTAAATAAAGAAGAATGTAGCGTTCTTACAGAAAGAAAATGTATTATCATTTGTATAATTAATAGAAGTAAAATAAAATAATAATTATAGGTAATAAAGAGAATTATATTCATAATCTTCTATAGGAGAGGTAAATTCGAAATATGAATAAAAAAAATGTAAAAGAAAATTTATTAATTATAAACAATAAAAGTGAGTATATGGATACATATATAGAGAATTTAAAAGATATCGTTCCATATCTATATAACAACAGTTATGTAGATATGGTGGAAGATAAGATGGAGGTTGCAGAAAAAGAGGGAAAGGGTAAATATACGTATTTAAGTGACATAGAAGTCATTTATCATTTCGTACATTTACAAAAAGATATGGATGAGAAGAAGAATAGAAAAGAGGATACGAAAAAGAGTTATATCTCAGAAATCTTATCATTTTGTCAGTGCATGGTGCAGCATGCAGAAGAATTTGAATTGAATGGGGAAGAGGTAAAGAAAAAGGACTCTTTATTGAAAACATTGCAACCTTGGCATATTCGTAAATACAATTCTTGGTTGAAAAGGGTAGAGAACGGTAGGAATGGTGACACGTATGCAGTCGCAACACTTGCAAAGAAAACAGTGCTCATTCGTTCTTTTCTAAAACATCTTCATGTATTTTCTTATATTGAAAAGCCTCTTCATGAAGAACTACAGCGCGCAAATGTAAATGAGCAGGATCGGCCAAATCGGGACCTATCCTATGATGAGGTTATGAAAATTTTAGGATTTTATAAAGAAAGAGGACATTTAGTAAACTATACAATTTTACTGGCTCTAGCAAGTACTGGTGCAAGAATTCAAGAATTGTGCACCGCGAGAGTGAAAGATTTACATTATGACGGAAAGTATTGGTTAAAAGTCACTGGAAAAGGGGATAAAGTGCGTGAACTTTTTATTTCGGAACATTTATATCAGTGTATTTGTGAAATGAGGCTGAGAAGAGGACGCCAAACGGTATTGGATAAAGGAGATGAGAGTCCGGTATTTATAAATCAAAGAGGAAATACTTATAACTCTAAAACATTATCAAATCAAGTAACAGATATGATAAAAAAGACAAACTTAGAGTTTCTACTGTATCGTGAAAATCCAGTAACGGCGCATACATTCCGTCATGCTTTTGCAATTATGGCAGTAGAACAAGGTAATGCAGATTTATATCATTTAATGCAAACACTTGGCCATGAAAATATTCAAACGACTAAAATATATTTAGAAAAGCATATGAAGCGTAAAAATAACGTTGGATCTACTTTCGCTGATATGCTGGTTTGAATTTTATATAGTTTATAGGAGTTTTTAATTATATATTTTTTACATAATTAAATAATGTATATGTTTGTTTATTCATTGTGAAGAAATATATAAATTGGGGAAATAAATAAAAATAACGAAATTCATTTTATACAGAAAAACCCAGGATGATTTTAAAAAGTTATCCTGGGTTTTCTTGAATACACATAATTATTCATATTTCATAAAGTTAATTTGAGTTAATTATAAGTTAGCAGAATTTATATCTATTCCAATCTGATAGTGTTAATAACATTATATAATTTGTAGAATTAGTTTATAGAGATTATGAAACTATTCTTCATTAGGTGTATCTAATTGATGATTGATTACAGTGCTGGACCTTTTATTCATAAGTATATAGATCCCACCTACGAATGATAAGATTACTGGATAGAAAATCGCCCAACCACTAAATGAGTATACAAAAATACATATAACTAAAGATAGGAAGGCCATCCACCAACCTATATCTTGAACTTTTAATAACTTAAGAGCAGCTAGCATTGTAAAAATATACGAGGTAATAAAAATTACACTAGGGCCTTTTAGAAGCATCTCTAAATTTGGTCGTGCTATAGCATAAAAAATTAAAATACCACTAAAAATTCCGCCTAAAACTAGTAAAACCCTAGTTGGAGTTTGGAATTTAGAATGTAATTTAGCAAAGAAGGAAGGGAAATGTCCTTCTCTAGATTGGGCATAAATCATTCTTGAAAAACCTGCAATGTTAGCATGTACAGCACTAAACGAAATGAAAATTGCTAAAATAGTGGTTATATATGTACCTATTGGTCCTAATCCTTTTGATATTAGAATGCTAAGGGAAGCTATCTGGTTCTTATCACCATAAGAGTGAGTCCCTATTGTTACAAAAGATATTGCAATGTACATAATTGAGATGCAAATTGCCCCCAAAAATAGACTAATGGAAATATCTTTAGCAGGTCTTTTAAACTCTTCAGCTAATGGGGTTATCATCTCCCATCCTACAAATGAGAAAAAGATAATTACAGAAGAAGCTCCAACAGAAGACCATCCGTTTGGTACAAAAGGTGTAAAAGAACTTAATTTTACATAGGGGATAGAAACGACAACAGCCACAATTATTAGAAGTGAAATTATACAAATGACAAACACACTTATTTTTGATGATAACTCAATTCCTTTATTATGTAAGAGTAAAGAAGTAATCAAAATTACTGCCGCGATGCCTATAACTCCTGCATTACTTATTGGAAAAACATAACCAATATAATGGGCACCTGTTAAAGCGATAATAGGTAATCCAATAGGAATAGATCCTAACATAATCCACCCTAGGATGGCACTCGTATTTGCATTAAATGCCATTTGAACATAAGCTGTAATTCCTCCTGCACTAGGAATCATTTTAGCAAGATGCGCCAGAGTTGCGACAATGGGAAAAGCTAATATAGACATGATAACCCAAGATAAAAGCGAAGCTGGTCCAGCGCTATTTGCAGTAATTGAGGGCAATATAAGAATTCCACAACCCAACACAGCTCCTATGGTTAATGCAGTCCCTTGTACCCAAGTAATTGAACGTTTCAATGATTGTTGTGTCAAGATACTCAGCCTCTCTTTCGTTAATTGATATCAATTATATAAAGTTTTAAAAAAAGATAACATGCTATAATTTATGTATTAATTATAATTTTCTTAAAAAATTTAAGAATTATTAATTGTATTCTTAATTAATCAAGGGGAGATACATTAATGGATCAAACAGATTTAAAGATTCTTTCACATCTTCAGGAAAATGCACGTTTAAGTATGGTTGAAATAGGAAAGCTGGTAGGTTTGAGTTCCCCTTCTGTTACAGAGCGGGTCAGAAGACTAGAGGAACAGGGTGTCATTATAAGTTATCGTACGATTGTTAATCCGAAAGAATTAAAAAAACATATTACCGCGTTTGTTTTAATGGAACCAAGAGATTGCAACAAATATAAAAAATTTGCAATGGAACATCCAGATGTAGTCGAATGCCATCGTATAGCCGGTTTATATAGTTATTTAACAAAGGTAGTGACAGAATCAGTACATACACTCGAAGACTATATTAATTTGTGCTTAGAGTATGGAAAGCCTACAACCTTAATAGTGCTTTCTTCTCCAGTAGAACATAAATCACTTTTTACAGAGAGTGAAAAATCTTAATTACATATGAAAGATTATTCTAAATAAAAAGCGTAAATAAGCATTTACTCTAAAATGCACTAGTAGATAAAAATAAATAGCCGTGAAGTATTCATGAAAGGCATTAATATTAGTTGCTATTATGAGGGGGATACTGAATATGATATAGAGGATTTATAAAAAAAAATGGGCTGAAATAGCCCTTTTTATTTTCGTTTTGAAGAGGATTTTTCATATAAAAACAGCATAAAAAGGAGCCTACTAGGAATCCCCTTTTTATTTGGAACGTATCCTTTATGTTAAGGTCCATACAAAAAGTTCCTTTTTTCTGATAATTAATATTTATACTAATTACGTGATTAATATACGTAAGGGTTTTATATTTCATTAATGTATTCCTTTTCATTTGCATGAATTATTTATTGCAACAGGTTTCCCGTCCAAAATAAGATATCCTAACTAAGGACAATATAAGTATCTTTATAATGATTTTCCAATATAATCAATGTGTTTATGAAAGGAACTCTGTGTTATTTTTGCTTTTTTACTAACTAATACAGCTTCAAACAAAGGACACAATTGCTACATACTAAGTGTAATTTATTACCCATTCAAAATTCTGTCTATTCAATCTTTCTAAAAATAAAAAAAGATTAAACTTATAAATATACAAGTTATAATGAGGGCGTAGAGACATAATTTAATACCTCTAGAGAAAATAACAAACCTCGTTTTGGTTTGAAAATTCTAAAGAACTTGCTAGTAAATTTTAAAAATTTGATATATTGATATGATTACTATACGGAGGGTAGTGAATCAGAAGGGAAGCTTATTCAACTCAATAAAGAAAGCGCTATCAAAAATATTTTAAATTGGTTATTCCAATAAATTAGATTCAACTGTAATTAAAAATAATAAATTATGGGGGTGTTTATATGAACATGAATGTAGCATCTATTAAAGAAAAAAAGATTGTTAAATATAAAAGTTGTTTTGATGTGATTGGGCCCATAATGATAGGTCCTTCAAGTTCACATACTGCAGGTGCTTTGGCTATCGGAACAGTTGCTAATAGATTATTTCAAAGTCTTCCCAAAAAAGTTGTTGTAAAGTATTATGAATCATTTGCTGAAACCCATAAAGGTCATGGAACTGATTTTGCAATTATTGCTGGTATATTAGGCTTTGCTGCCGATGACAGTAAAGTGCCAGATGCTATTAAGATAGCAGAGTCTAAGGGAATTGACATTATCTTTATTGAAAAATCGGGTAATAGTCCTGCCGGTCATCCAAATACGGCAGATGTATATGTAGAGGATGAAAGTCGAAGTATTAGAACGATGGGTATTTCGGTCGGTGGTGGGTTGATTGAAGTCAAACATGTTGAAATTGACGGTTTTAGCTTAGATCTGCAGGGGCCATTGCCAGTTGTTATTGCGATTTCGGAAAGAGCTGACTTTGAATTTGTTTTACGCAGGATCTTTAAACAATATGATGTGGAAATTAACAGCTTTCATAGTTTGGAAGATAAAACAAGATATTTATATGCATTCGCTTTGGATTCGATATTACCTGGTACTGTTCAGAAGGAATTAGGAGATTTAAGCAATATAGCTAACCTTATTATTCTTTAGTTACATTAAGGAGTGAAAAATATGTATATGTCCATAAAAGAGATTGTGGATGCAGCTAATAAAAGCCAAAAGCCAATTTATGAATTAGCAATCGAACAGGAAATCAAACAAACTAAAACTTCTTATGAAGAAGTTTGGAGTAAAATGGAACGAAATTTAACGACTATGCAACATGCAATAAATAAAAGTATTGAAGGCGACGGTGTATTTTCTCCAACTGGGTTAACCGGGGGGGATGCTGTAAAACTTAAAAACTATCGAGAAAATAGGAAAACTCTTTCTGGAGATTTGATGGTGTTAGGGATTCAAAGTGCTATCGGTGTTAATGAAGTAAATGCTGCATTAGGAGCTATTTGTGCAACTCCAACAGCAGGTGCGAGTGGGACGATTCCGGGAGTCCTATTTAGTATTAAAGATACGTTGCAGTTAAATCATGAAGATATGATTCGTTTTCTATTCACTTCAGCGTTATTTGGAACGATAGTCGCAAACAACGCTTGCATTTCAGGAGCGTATGGAGGATGTCAAGCTGAAGTAGGAAGTGCCTCAGCGATGGCGGCTGCAGCTGCGGTAGAAGCTGCGGGTGGAACCCCACAGCAATCTTCTGAAGCTTTTTCGACCGCATTACAAAATTTACTCGGTTTAGTTTGTGATCCGGTCGCTGGTTTGGTAGAAATTCCTTGTGTAAAGAGAAACGCCATTGGAGCGACAAATGCTTTAGCAGCAGCAGACATCGCATTAGCCGGCGTAAACAATATCATCTATGCTGACGAAGTTATTGAAGCAATGTATAGGGTTGGAAGACAGATGCCTCGTGAGTTAAGAGAGACAGGTTTAGGCGGAATTGCGGCTACACCTACAGGGATTGCCATTAAAAATAAAATCTTTGGGGAGAAACAATCAAATCAATAAACAACTATCGATAGCATTGTGAAATATTTAACAATATGTACTCTATTGTTCGCCTAAGGATGTCTGTATGTTGGGGGAAGTATCAATAAAATATACTACTATATAATTAAAACATTTTGTAAGTGGTAACAAACCCTTGGGGTTGCAGCTTCGCTATTGATAAATTTGGAAGAGGGATATTCGTTGTGATGCACTATATAAGCAATTCATTTTTCAAGAACAGTCTATATTCCTATACCTTAAATAGAGAATTAAGAATAGGACACGAGGAGGAATTATTACATGAATGGGAATACTGCAAAAAACATAGAATTTCAAGCTGATAATACTGCAGTAAAAGATGAGAAATATCTAGACCCTAAAAAGTGGCATAAACAGGATACTACCTGGGCATTGAGCCTTTTTGGAACAGCAATTGGAGCAGGGGTACTCTTTTTACCGATTAATGCAGGTTCAGGTGGTTTATTATCATTGCTGTTAATTACCATACTTGCCTATCCTGTTATGTATTATTCACATAGGGCGCTTGCTAAAATGATTTACGCTTCGAACTCTGCCGATGAGGGGATTACAGGTACTATAAGAGAGTATTTTGGAAATAAGGCAAGTATCATTTTTAACATTGTATATTTCGTCTCCATTTATACGATCGTGCTGATGTACTCGGTCGCACTTACAAATACCGCTAGTAGTTTTATCGTGCATCAATTGCACATGCCGGAGCCTCCAAGGGCCATTTTATCACTTGTCTTAGTACTTGGTCTTATCGCTATACTAAATTTTGGTCAAGATATAACTGTAAAGATCATGAGCATGCTAGTGTATCCTTTTATAGCTTCTCTACTTTTTATCGCAATATCTTTGATTCCACAGTGGAATACGTCAATGCTTAGTTTTTCAAGTGTTTCTACTGCCTCAACAGGAACAGGATATTTAGGAACGATATGGATGATACTTCCAATCATCGTATTCTCGTTTAATCATTCACCTATGATTTCATCATTTGTTGTGAAGCAGAGAGCTAGTTATGGAATAGAAGCTACTGATGCCAAGTGTGCTCAAATACAAAAAGTTTGTTATATCATGACATTCGCTGTTGTTATGTTCTTTGTTTGGAGCAGTACTTTAAGTTTGACTCCAAGTGATCTTATAGTGGCAAAAGAACAGAACTTGTCAATCCTATCATATCTTGCTAATGAGCTTAATTCGCCAGTAATCACTATTGCAGCTCCAATCATCGCGTTTGTGGCTATTACAAAGTCTTTCCTTGGCCATTATATAGGAGCGTATGAGGTAATGCGTGACATGATTATCAAGTCCGGTAAAAAACGTGGGAAAGATATAGGAGAAAAAACAGTTAAGACAATAATTCTTACTTTTGTCGTATTAACATGCTGGTATGTTGCTTATACAAATCCAAGTATTCTTGGAATCATTGATGCCCTTAGCGGTCCGCTAGTTGCTGCTATCTTATGTATACTACCAATGTATGCAATCCATAAAGTATCAGTACTTGCTAAATACAAAGGGAAAGCGAGCAATGTATTTGTCATTATTATAGGTATCCTTACTGTCCTAGCAAGTATTCAGTCATTATTCTAATCTACTGTTGTTAGTACTGATGCAAAAAACATGGGATATGAAAAAAATAAAAATTCTTATCGGAACTGAACTCTATATTGTTGAACTAAAGAGATCATGGTTTTGGACAAACTCCTCATCTTGGCGAGTTTGTCTTTTTAATTATATGCATAACTTTTATACTAGCTTAAACAGACTAGATTAATAGTAAACGAAAACTTCATACAAACCACACATTAACTCCACTACTAGCACAAACTACAGTTGTATACTTTAAGTATCATTTTTCAACAATAAACATTCGAACATACTAATATTATGTAATATGGAAGTTACACTACATTAGAAGAAAACAAATAAGGGAGAGCGTATACTATGACAAGATTTGCGAATCAGCATGTAGAGAACACGATTTTAGAAGAGGATGTAGAGCTTTTAAAACTTATGGCACACCCAATGCGTTTAAAACTGATCAATGAGCTTTCTAAACATAAAACACTAAATGTAACCCAAATGACCGAAATTTTAAACATTCCACAATCAACAGTTTCCCAACACTTATCTAAAATGAGAGGGAAGGTTCTAAGAGGAAATCGTCAGGGATTAGAAATTTACTATAGCATCGAAAACCAAAAAGCTGAAGAAATTATGGGATTATTAGGACCAATACAATAAAATATTAAGTTTACCATTTAAAGATTTACTTATATAGAATACTAAGCCCTCCTTGTTGTGGAGGGTTTTTATTTATTAATTTTTTAAGTAATTATTACTTTAATCCAATGACATCAATATCTTAAATATGTCACGATTTAAAAGAAGAGGGAATATCAGCCGTTTTTCATAGCTTATCAAATGGCGAAGTTCCTAAGGGTGGAGTAATCACGGCAGAAGGCATATTAGACAATACCATCTATACAAGCACTATGTGCATGGAGTCTGGTGCATATTATTATCATACCTACGATTGTAGACAAATTAAAACCATTGATTTATTTGATGCAAACTAATTAGAATAGGTAAACTGTATAAAATACAAATTCAGGGTTCTTATGTGGTTTTAATCTGTTTTTAAATGAAAAATCAATAACTCATAAATATTACAACCTTCCAAAAATCAAAAAGGAAGCGTGATTAGCTTGTAGATTAAGTCTGTTTTAAAACTGATGTATACGGGGGACAATCCCATAAACATCAGTTTTAAAAAATTATATACTTTATTTATCAAGTTAATGCGAGTTACATCAGTATAGGAAACGTTAGAAATCTAAATCTTTGTTTATATGTTAATTACTTCAAACGTATCCCTTCGAATGCGTTTATAACCAAGTCATGTACATAGGATTCATCCAACTTTTCACCGGTTACTAGCAAGCGATAAAAAATTGGTCCGTAAATGAGATCGATGCTTAATTCAACATCGAGGTTTTCTTTTAATTCTCCTCTGTTAATTCCCTTCTCCAGAAGTTGCTTTGCTTGCAGTCGACGTGGCTGGAAATATCGAGCACGATATTCCTCTGCTAGTTTCGAATCAAATTGCCCTTCGCCAACTAACTCATTGATAATAGTTCCTTCTCGACTTATCAAAAAACTGGCTAAACTTGTAGCGTGAATTAAAATATCATTCAAGGCTGAACCTGTGTCAGGTACAGGCAATCTGGCAGCAGCAGCAGAAAGAAAACCATCCATTACCACAGCAGCCTTATTTGGCCACCATTTATAAATCGTAGCTTTGCTGACTTTAGCACGGTCAGCAATTTTATCGACTGTGACTGCTTTAAAGCCACTTTCCAATAATAACTCATAGGACGCAGAAAGGATGGCCTTTTGGGTTTCGATATTACGTGGTCGACCTCTTTTACCTTGCACATTAATCATTCCTTTCAAAAACATAAACTATACGTTTAGTATACTTAATATGAATAAAAAACAAAACAGCCTATTTACAAAACTGAACGTTTAGTATATATTTTTAGTTAATTAATAAACTGAACGTACAGTTTATTAATTAACTAACTAACTAACATCTTGTAATGGAATGGCTACATTTAGGTTCCAAAATTCAAAAATTAAATTGCTAAAAAACATTTAGAAAAGGGGGATAAAAAAGAGGTGAAATTGGATCTTTTAAAAGCAGAATGGAAAGTAGTTCAGACTTAATTTATTACAATAAAAAATGGCACCGCAGTAGTTCTTGACAAGGCGATTTAGTAATTTTGAAATAAAAGTATGGGAGGAAATAGTTATGTCTAATTTTAAAAATCAAGCAATTGATAAGGAAATTTCATCAGGTTTAATCATTCTTTTAGCAACTGCATGTGGTATTATTGTGGCTAATCTTTATTATGCACAGCCTTTAATTGGGGTAATTAGTAATGAAATTGGGCTTTCTAATAGTAGCGCTGGATTAATTGTAACGCTAACTCAAATTGGATATGTTGTTGGCTTACTATTTCTTGTGCCTTTGGGGGATATTGTTGAGAATAAAAAATTAATACTTATATTGTTATTTTTAAGTGCATTTGCACTCATTTCCATGTTTTTTGTAAAAAGCGCAACCTTGTTGTTAATTACTTCATTCTTTATCGGACTGGGTTCGGTCGCAGCGCAAGTGCTTGTACCTCTTGTATCATATCTTTCATCTGAGAATGCACGCGGTCGAGTAGTTGGCAATGTCATGAGTGGTCTGTTACTAGGTATTATGCTTGCGCGACCGATATCTAGTCTAGTAGCCGATATTTGGGGATGGGGTGCAATATTTGCTTTATCTGCTACTGTAATTATTGTCTTAGCGTTTGTATTATCGAAAGTACTCCCTACTAGGAAACCACAGGCAAAAACAAATTATATAGCCTTACTTAATTCAATGTGGCAACTGCTACGAACTACTCCAATTTTACGCCGTCGCGCCATTTATCATGCTTGTGTATTTGGGGCTTTTAGTTTATTCTGGACCACTGTTCCATTATTATTATCTAGTCCTGCTTTTCATTTTTCTCAGACTGCCATAGCATTATATGCACTTGTCGGAATTACAGGTGCAATAGCCGCTCCAATAGGTGGTCGTCTAGCTGATCTTGGCTGGACACGATCAGCCACTGGGATAGCTCTCACTGTTGTTATTATTTCTTTATTACTACCACTTATTATTCAAAGTAGTTCGCCCATCGGAATAGCTGTTTTAGTAATTGCTGCAATTCTGTTGGACATGGGAGTATCTGCAAACCTTGTGCTTAGCCAACGTTTAATTTTCTCGTTGAGTCCAGAAATCCGTAGTCGATTAAACGGGCTATTTATGGCTATTTTCTTTTTGGGAGGTGCTGTTGGATCCTTTATTGGAGGATGGGCATATGCCTTAGGAGGATGGAATCTAACATTATGGATAGGAATCGCTTTTCCGACTATAGCTCTACTTTATTTTGCTACAGAGAAATAGTTCTATAATTTAGTTTTACCAGTCAGGATATGGAATGCCTATTTATTGTTATATCTGAGTTTTAAAGGTTATTTGTGAATTGTATGGAGTTTTTGTATTAGAAGCAAATTTTTATTTTCTATTGCTGTAAGTGGAAAAGACTCACCTTGTTGAATATATCTGAAATGCAATAAAAGAGAGCTTGTGTAAAAACACAAACTCTCTTTAAAAAGAAATAACGCAATTGAGATATCTATATATTAACAATTGGCTTCTTATAATTCTATACTTCCTATATTGAGAAATAATATATTGGTAGTTTGTTAAAACTTAAATGTATTATTGACTTAATATTTCGGCTTTTATGCAAATAATCTTGAATTTGAGATATTTTTAAAAATATTGGTAATGATGAGGTTTTATCTTGAAAATCGTTTAAATCTTATGTTTAACCGATTGAATTGAGAACAAGGTCTTCCTATAGACAGCAGGAAATACACGGTTCTCTACAGAAAAAGAAATACAAGGTAACATCAAAAAGAGACAATATGTACATTTATCCATACTTTCTTCTATTAACCTCTTAGTCTTGGAGGTGAAAAACAAGCATATTGAGTCTGCATTGATAGTAGTAGGTGGAAAGATTGTCTATGGGACAAATAAAATTCAAAAATTATCACCTTCAGCTTCTAAATCTAGAACAGGTAGGCTACCAATAATTACTTTTGGGGGTATGATAATAAATCGAAAATTAAGCATCAATTAAGTTATATTATGAAGATTATGGTATAGGGAAGCCAGTTCTATTAATTCATGTTTGGCCGTGAAGTAAGTAAATCAAAATATGGTCAAGGATCATTAGCTGCAAACGAAGCAACAAAAGATACAGTAAAGAAAAGCCATGAATCCGATCTTTATTAATTGAATTGAGCACAATAGGATCACCTAAAATTTCCATAAAAATGGTTGTGTTTAAAATTATGGAAGATACTAAATATATATATTTGATATGGCTATAGACTAGGGCTTCGGCTCTAGTTTGTTTTTTGTTTGAAACATATTACTAAATAATATATATAATGTGCTTATAGGATCTAAAGCGAGTGAATAGAATGGCATTCAGCAAGGCGCAAAACGAAGCTACAAAAAAACTATAAAAAATACAATCAAGAACACGCAAAATAACTCAATTCTAAAACTCTGGCTAGAAGCTTCAGTAAGAATCTAGCTACAAAAGAAGATTTGAATATGCTTAAAGAATTAATTGTAGAAAAAGAGGAGAATGGTTGTGTTAGAAAATAAATTAGGTATCAAAAATCAGTTGGAATTGAATCGAGTGGAAGAACGACTATCAAAAATGAAAGTCAAAAATTTATATGATTCTGGAGAGATACACCACATAGAAGTTGGTACATTCAAGGGGCTTTCTGACATGCATAAATACCTATTGGAGGATATTTATTTCTTTGCTGGAGAGATTCGAAAGGTCAACATAGCGAAGGGGAATTTTCGCTTTGCTCCTGTTATGTACCTATGCCATTCATTAGAGCACATTAGCACAATGCCACAAACAACTTTTGATGAAATTGTTGAAAAGTATGTTGAAATGAATATTGCCCACCCCTTTAGAGAAGGAAACGGTAGAGCGACTAGAATATGGCTAGATTTAATCTTTAAAAATGAACTTCATCAGGTGGTAGACTGGAATAAAATTGATAAAGAAGATTATTTACTGGCAATGGAACGCAGCCCAATTAAAGATATTGAAATTAAGCATTTACTCCAAAATGCACTAGTAGATGAAATAAATAGTCGTGAAATATTCATGAAAGGTATTAATATTAGTTACTATTATGAGGGATATACCGAATATGATATAGAAGATTTATAAAACAAAAAGGGCTGAGATAGCCTTTTTTGTTTTACACTTTGACGAGCATTTTTTATAAAAAATACGTTATTCTTTTTGTAAAATTATAAGAAAGGGTGCCGTTTTTGTATGTCTATTTCTGTATCCAATGAATTACAACTATTTGCTCAAGAAATTCAAAGCTTTTTATCGCCAAATATCTTACGAAATCTTGCCAGAGAGTTTGGTTTCTTGTGATGAACCCATAAATTTCAAACAAAAGATATACCCAATTCATGAGTAAGAATGAAAAAAGAAAGAAATTCTATAATGTTTTATTTAATATCAATTTATAAGGAAATTCATGTAATTAAATATGAAATAAAACATATTATAATGATTTATTAAGATAAAATGTTATATTTTTGGGTGGAATATATAAATGGAGGAAATGTAATGAACAAGAATTTAAAATTTACTCAAATGATGATTGGGATTAGTACGATGGCATTATCATTTGGAAGTATTCAAACACAGGTATCAGCAGAGGAAACAGCATCCTATAATATCTTACAGATGAAACCAATGGGGACAGAAACTTCCAAAGATGAAATTGTACATGCTACAAAAGCGGACGAAACTTTGACTTTTGAAGAGCGTTTAAAAGTAGGAGATCTTTCACAACGTCCTACTCTGGTTATGAAACGTGATGAAATTCAATTAAAGCAAAGCTACACTCTGGCAGAATTGAATAAAATGCCTGATAACGAACTCATTGAAACACTATCAAAAATTTCTTGGAATCAAATTACTGATTTATTTCAATTCAATCAGGATACGAAAGCTTTTTATCAGAATAAAGAACGCATGAACGTTATCATTAATGAACTAGGACAACGAGGAAGGACATTTACAAAAGAGGACTCAAAGGGCATTGAAACATTTGTTGAAATATTACGTTCTGCTTTTTATGTGGGATATTATAATAATGAATTAAGTTACTTAAAAGACCGGGGCTTTCATGACAAGTGTTTACCAGCATTAAAAGCACTTGCAAAAAATCCAAACTTTACATTAGGTACAGCCGAGCAAGATAGAGTAGTAGCTGCGTATGGAAAATTAATTGGTAATGCCTCTAGTGATACTGAAACAGTACAGTATGCGGTAAATGTTTTAAAACAATATAATGATAATCTTTCTACGTATGAAAGCGATTATGCGAAAGGACAAGCCGTATATGAAATTGTAAAAGGAATTGATTATGATATACAGTCTTATTTGCAGGATACGAATAAGCAACCTAATGAAACAATGTGGTATGGAAAGATTGATAACTTTATAAATGAGGTTAATAGAATTGCTCTCGTGGGGAATATAACAAATGAAAATAGTTGGCTAATCAATAATGGCATTTATTATACAGGACGTTTAGGAAAATTTCATAGTAATCAAAGCAAAGGATTAGAAGTTATTACACAAGCGATGAGCTTGTATCCTCGTCTAAGTGGTCCTTATTTTGTAGCAGTAGAACAAATTAAAACAAACTATGGTGGAAAAGATTATAGTGGAAATACAGTAGATTTACAGAAAATACGTGAAGAAGGGAAACAACAATACTTACCTAAAACATATACATTTGATGACGGATCTATTGTCTTCAAGACGGGAGATAAAGTAACAGAAGAAAAAATTAAGAGATTATATTGGGCAGCCAAAGAAGTAAAAGCGCAATATCACCGTGTAATTGGTAATGATAAAGCACTAGAACCGGGTAACGCTGATGATGTACTAACGATAGTAATTTATAATAATCCAGACGAATATCAATTAAATAGACAATTATATGGATATGAAACAAACAACGGTGGAATTTATATTGAAGAGAAGGGGACCTTCTTTACATATGAGCGTACGCCAAAGCAAAGTATTTATAGTTTAGAAGAGTTATTCCGTCATGAATTCACTCATTATTTACAAGGAAGGTATGAGGTTCCTGGTTTATTTGGAAGCGGAGAAATGTATCAAAATGAACGATTAACTTGGTTCCAAGAAGGGAATGCAGAATTTTTTGCAGGATCTACACGTACAAATAATGTTGTTCCGCGTAAAAGTATGATAAGTGGCTTATCATCTGATCCAGCAAGCCGTTATACAGCAAAACAAACTTTGTTTTCAAAATATGGATCATGGGACTTTTATAAGTATTCCTTTGCACTACAGTCATATTTGTATAATCATCAATTTGAAACGTTTGATAAGCTTCAAGATTTAATCCGTGCAAACGATGTGAAAAAGTATGACTCATATCGTGAATCATTGAGCAACAATATACAATTGAATGCAGAATATCAAGCGTATATGCAGCAGTTGATTGATAATCAAGATAAATATAATGTACCGCAAGTAACAAATGATTATTTAATTCAACACGCACCGAAGCCGTTAGCTGAAGTGAAAAATGAAATTGTGGATGTAGCAAATATAAAAGATGCAAAAATTACAAAACATGAGTCGCAATTCTTTAACACATTTAGCGTGGAAGGCACGTACGTTGGTGGGATATCAAAAGGTGAGTCTGAA
>NZ_JAKUEU010000080.1:0-23359 GCF_022663075.1 Bacillus cereus group sp. BfR-BA-01441 | reverse complement strand
TAACGTAAATTTTAATCGCGGGAGATGATGCAAATGAGCAAGCTGAAAAATTGGAGAAGTTTATCTTTTCTATTATGGATAGTTATTACCATTACAATGATCGTAACGATGCCTAATATGGATAAATTAGTGAAAGAAAAAGGGCACATTACGATTCCTAATACAGAACAAAGTAGTATTGCTGACAAAATGATAAAAGAAATGGATAAAGACGGGACAGAAAAGTATGACATTATAGTTGTTTTTAATAGTGACAGTAAAACAGCTTTAACGACTGAGCAAAAAGAGGAAATAATAAAAACAATCAACGCTTTGCAAAATGAAAAAGAACAATTAGGAATTAAAGAAGTTGTTTCACATTTAGATAATAAAGAATTAGAGAAACAATTAGTTTCTAAAGATAATACGACTATTTTAACGCAAATATCGATAGATAAAAAGCATGGTGAAATATCGAAAGTTACAAATAACCTTCATAATAAAGTGAAAACGAAAGGGGTAACAACGTACTTAACAGGAAGTGATTTAATAGCAGGAGATTTCCTTACATCTTCTCAAGAGGGAGTGAAAAAGACTGAAGTTATTTCAATCATTTTCATTCTTGTAATATTAATCATTGTATTCCGTTCACCTATTGTTCCAATTGTTTCTCTTCTTACTGTTGGGGTATCATATTTAGTTTCAATGGGGATTATTGCTCATTTAGTAGATCAATTTAATTTTCCATTTTCTAACTTTACACAAGTGTTTGTCGTTGTTGTCCTGTTTGGGGTTGGAACAGACTATAACATTTTATTATTTACGAGATTTAAAGAAGAATTAAGTAAACAAGAAAACGCATTTTTGGCTACGAAAGAAACATTTAAATCGGCAGGGAAAACCGTTTTATATAGCGGGATAGCAGTACTAATTGGTTTTGCATCTCTTGCTTTAGCGAGTTTTAAACTATATCAATCTACTTCAGCGGTAGCAATTGGTGTCGCAGTTTTATTACTAGTATTAACTACGTTAAATCCGTTTTTTATGGTGCTTTTAGGAAAAGGGATGTTTTATCCCGTTAAAACATTTAAAGGTCATGAAGACAGTCGTCTATGGGGATTCTTTGCGAAAAACTCAGTAGTGAGACCATTTGTAGCTTTAATTATTGTATTCGTGATATCAATTCCTTTCATATTAAAGTATTCTAATACACTTAATTACAACGATTTATTTGAAGTAGACAATAAATATGAGTCGAAAATGGGGATTAACGTAATAGAAGAACATTTTCCACCTGGTTTTTCTTCACCAAGTACGTTAGTCATTCAATCGAATAACAAGTTAGATGAGGCGAGTTCGCTTCAAACTTTAGATGAACTAACTGATAAGATTTTGAAAGTAAAAGGTGTTTCAGAAGTATATTCACCGACACGTCCAACTGGTGATAGGATTAAAGAACTATATATAAATAAACAAGCGGGTGAACTAAATACAGGTTTAGGAGATGCCAATGGTGGTATAAAGGAAATTAATGATGGATTAACTACTGCGAAAGATAAGATGGGTAATAAGGACTCAAATAGTCTTGCGAACGTTCAAAAGTTAATTGATGGAACAAATGAAGCGAAAAGTGGTGTATCAGCATTAGGAACAGCTTTAAATCAACTATCCAATGGCATAAATGACGGAGCACAAGGTGCGCGGCAAATTGAGAGTGGGTTAACTTCAGTAAATGAAAATATAAGTGTATTATCTCAAGCAACTTCACAACTTCATGCTGGCTATACACAGTTAGAAAAAGGTTTAAGTTCTTACGATCAATACTTCGGAAGTATTTCTCAAGCGATTGACGGTGCGAAGAAAGGTTATGAACAAATTGAAATGTTAATGACCAATTTCATTCAAACGAAACCAGAATTAGCAAATGATCCTAACATTCTGCAGACGATAGGAATTGCTAAAGAGGCTCAAAAGCAATTAGGTGGGCTTTCAAATGAATTAAATAAATTGAAAGCGCAGCATAATGCGGCGATGGGATCATTTAAAGAAGCGAATCAATCGTTATTGAAAGTGGATAATGGCTTAAAAGAAATGAACAATGGAGTTACTAAGTTACAAAAAGGAGCAGCTGATCTTAAAAATGGATTAAATGAAGGTGCTTCAGGTTCAAAACAAATTGCGAACAAGTCATCTGAGTTACAAACCGGATTAACGAAAATAAACGATGGGCAAGGTCAGCTATTAACCGGACTGAAAGACTTGCAAGAACAGATGGGTCAATTACAATCCGGACTAACTAAAAGTACAGAAGGCCTTGAAAAGGTAAGTAATGGCCTAGGGGATGCTCAGAAATATTTAGGAGAACTGAACGAATCAAAAAGCTCTGAGAAATTCTATATTCCAAAAGAAGTTTTGGAGGGAGAAGATTTCCAAAAAGCTTTGAATACGTACATGTCACATGATAGAAAGACTGCTAAAATGACAATCATTTTAGACGTAAATCCGTATTCAAAAGAAGCGATGCCAATTATTCAAGAAATCAATAACACAATAGAGGGTACTTTGAAGGGGTCGGAATTAAATCATGCGAAAACAGCAATCGGAGGAACGACAGCTAGAAACGTTGATTTAAAAGAAGTAACTGGGCAAGATTTCTTACGTACAGCTACAATTATGTTAATTGGAATCGCGATTGTATTAATTGTGATTACACGTTCATTATTAAACACCATCTTTATTATTGGATCGTTACTATTAGCTTACTTTGCATCATTAGGGATAAGTGAACAAATTAGTACGCATATTTTACATGTAGATTCATTAAGCTGGAATGTTCCATTCTTTAGTTTCATAATGATTGTCGCTTTAGGAGTGGATTATAGTATTTTTGTAATGATGAGATACAATGAGTTAGAAGGGGACCCAGCGACGAAAATTGTAACTGCTTCTCGTCATATCGGAGGAGTCGTATTATCAGCGGCACTTATTTTAGGTGGTACATTTGCTGCATTAGTCCCTTCAGGTGTATTAACGCTTATACAAGTAGCATCCGTAGTTGGCGTTGCGTTGTTACTATTAGCTATCATTGTGATGCCAATATTGTTACCTGCTTTAATAGGTTTAACGAGTAAAATGAAGAATTATGCAAAGAAATTAAGTGAAAGAAAATAAAAGAATCCCCTTTTAAAAGTAACTGTTTCAGTTATGGGAGAGAACATATAAAATAACACACAAATTAGGGATGTAAATCACATATGATTTAGCATCCCTTTTTTAATTGTTATTGCATTGTTTAAGTACTTTTATCTAGTTAAATTGCAAAGGAAGAGAAAAAGAAAACAGTAAAAACACCAGCGCAACGATTGGGGATTACTGACAAAGTATTTGATTTAAAAGATATAATTTACTTTAGATAGTTCACTCAAATAATGGTGGACTATCTTTTTTTTAAAGGTAAATGGAAATTTATGTTAAAATAATGATAGAGATTGTGAAAAAAATGTTCTTAAACTAACGGTCAGGTTACTTTAAGAAGGATTTTTCAAAGGAAATGTTGAATATCGTATTTTGAAGGAGTGATTGCAGTGGAGTAAGTAATTTTTTAAATCTTGGTTAAATACTTTGAAGGAAGGGATTTATAAATATGAATACAAAACTAATAATAGTAGAAGGTTTACCTGGATTTGGAAAATCGACCACTGCAAAGCTAATAAATGAAATTCTAAGCCAAAATAAAATTGAAGTTGAACTATTTTTAGAGGGGAATTTGAATCACCCCGCCGACTATGATGGTGTATCTTGTTTTAATAAATTTGAATTCGATAGATTAGTATCTAACAGTGGAGATTTTAAAGAAGTGCTTCTTAAAAGAGTTTTAAAAAAAGGAAGCAATTATTTATTACCATACAGAAAGATAAAAAATGAGTTTGGTGACCAGTTTTCGGACGAATTATGTAATGATATTTTTAAAAACGATATATATGAATTGCCATTCGATAAAAATGTTGAATTAATTGCTGACAAATGGAATGACTTTGCTGAAATTGCTCTAGAAGATAATAAGGTTTATATTTTTGAATGTTGTTTCATACAAAATCCATTAACAATTGGGATGATTAAATACGGTGAACAAAAAGAAAAAATAATAAATTATGTAATGAAAGTTGCAAAAATCATAGAGAATTTAAATCCAATGTTATTTTATGTAGAACAAGATGATCTTGAATTTTCATTTAGGAAGGCATTAAAAGAAAGAAATCCAGAATGGTCCACAGGAATTGTCGACTATTACACGAACCAAGGCTATGGGAAAGAACATAACCATTCAGGGGTAGAAGGAGCGATAAAAGTTCTTGAAGCTAGAAGGAATTTAGAGTTAGAAATATTCGATATGTTAAAAATGAAAAAAGAAAAAATCAATAATACAAAATATGAAATTGACTCATATAGGTCAATGTTAAAAGATAAGTTAACAATACAAATGGTGAAATAGCTTTTTACACTACCTGGTGCTTTAGTTGGAGAAGGAAATGAAAACGCTCAGAATATTTTCTGAGCGTTTTAGTTTGCTATTTATAATGCGAAATGCATACAAATTATTGTGTTATTTCAATTGATAAACATAATGCTCCAATTATAAATGTTTTTTCAAAATGAATCCTCTTTAAAACGTGTATGTAACTTTAATCTAATTAAAAACAAAGGTTTTATTCGAGTTTGGAAAGAAAGGAATAGCAATCAACCGTTGCTATTCATCCAGCTTCTACTATATAATAGCTATAGTCTACAATAATTGAGTCGTAATATGCGATTTTTTAAGACAATCGGTGAGAAAACGCTGAAATAAGCGGTATTAGTAGGAGGACACAAATGATTACAGTAAGTAACGTTAGTTTGCGTTTCGCGGATCGCAAATTATTTGAAGATGTTAACATAAAATTCACGCCAGGTAACTGCTACGGTTTAATCGGAGCAAACGGTGCTGGTAAATCTACATTTCTAAAGATTTTATCTGGAGAAATTGAACCATCAACAGGTGACATACATATTACGCCAGGTGAGCGTCTAGCAGTATTAAAACAGAACCACTTCGAATATGAAGAGTTCCCAGTATTAGAAACAGTAATTATGGGTCACACGCAACTTTACAAAGTAATGCAAGAGAAAAATGCTATTTACATGAAAGAAGACTTTAGTGATGAAGATGGTATGCGTGCTGCTGAACTTGAAGGTGAGTTCGCTGAGCTTAACGGTTGGGAAGCTGAGTCAGAAGCTGCAATCCTTCTTAAAGGTTTAGGTATTGGTGAAGATCTTCATGATAAGAAATTGTCAGAATTAACTGGTGCAGAGAAAGTAAAAGTATTACTTGCTCAAGCTTTATTCGGTCAACCTGACATTCTATTATTAGATGAGCCTACTAACCACTTGGACTTAAAAGCGATCCAATGGTTAGAAAACTTCTTAATGAACTTTGAAAACACAGTTATCGTAGTATCCCATGACCGTCACTTCTTAAATAAAGTATGTACGCACATGGCTGACCTTGATTTCGGTAAAATTCAACTTTATGTTGGTAACTATGACTTCTGGTATGAGTCAAGCCAATTAGCTTTAAAATTAACACAAGATGCTAATAAGAAAAAAGAAGAGAAAGTAAAAGAGTTACAAAACTTCATTGCACGCTTTAGTTCAAACGCTTCTAAAGCGAAACAAGCAACTTCTCGTAAAAAATTATTAGACAAAATTACATTAGATGATATTAGACCGTCATCACGTCGTTACCCATTCGTTGGTTTCACACCTGAGCGTGAAGTAGGAAATGACTTATTAACTGTTGAAGGTCTTTCTAAAACAATTGATGGTGAAAAAGTGTTAGATAATGTGTACTTCACTTTAAATAAAGGTGATAAAGTTGCATTTATCGGCCGTAACGATATTGCGATGACAACATTATTTAAAATTCTTATGGGTGAAATGGAGCCTGATAGTGGTTCATTCAAATGGGGTGTTACAACCTCTCAGTCTTACTTCCCAAGAGATAACTCTAAGTACTTTGAGAATAGTGATTACAACTTAGTTGAATGGTTACGTCAATTTTCTCCACAAGATGAGTCTGAAAGCTTCTTACGTGGTTTCTTAGGCCGTATGTTATTCTCAGGTGAAGAAGTTAAAAAGAACGTTTCTGTATTATCTGGAGGCGAAAAAGTTCGTTGTATGTTATCTAAAATGATGTTAAGTGGTGCGAACGTAATCACACTTGACGATCCAACGAACCACTTAGACCTTGAGTCAATCACAGCATTAAACAACGGTTTAATTGCATTCAAAGGTACAATCTTATTCACATCTCATGACCATCAGTTCGTGCAAACAATTGCAAACCGCATTATCGAAGTAACACCAAACGGTGTAATCGATAAAGAGGCTACTTATGATGAGTTCTTAGAAAATGAGGAACTTCAAAAACAAGTAGATGCAATGTACAAAGGTCAATAATATATAATGAAAAAACTCGCTCTTTTTAGAGCGAGTTTTTTTGTCGAGAAAACGTAACATCGCTGGTCGGTCAAATGAATAATTATTCAAATATAATATTAATGAACAGGAGAATTTTTTCATGTATGAAGGGATGTAATGACTTTAAGATTTAAAGAGTTAGTTGAAGAAGGGAAATGTAAGTGGAGTAATATAATCAAATCGTATTATTTTGTCATGTGAAATATGTACCAAATTTGGAGATAGAATAGTTTGCGAATGAGTTTATAAAGGTATATAGTATGGGGTGTCATAATTAGTGGATGAATCTTGGGAGAAAACAGGAAATGTTACAAATTTATTTTGTTAAATAGAAACCAAGGTCAAAATGTCTAGAAAGAAATAGTTGAATAAATACTAGCTTCAAATTATAATTACTAATATTCTTCATATAGTTAAATAAAGATAATCTATTTGAAGAAGAAAATTTGAATAGAGAGACAGACTTATAAAAAAATAAGCCTTGGATGATCAAAAGAGGTGGAGAAATGAAACAGTTCTTATTAAAGAGCAAAAGTGTGTTAAGCAATCATTTTGGATTCTTTCTGTTTGCCGTTATTTTATTGTGGCTCAAAACATATGCAGCTTATGTAACGGAATTCAATTTAGGAATTTCAAACACAATTCAAAAATTCTTGCTGTTTTTTAACCCGCTTAGTTCAGCAGTTCTATTTTTAGGACTTGCATTATTTGCAAAAGGGAAACGATCTTATATTTGGTTAATTATCATTAATTTGTTATTGTCGATTCTTTTATACGCAAACGTAGTATACTATCGCTTTTTCAGTGACTTTATTACGTTCCCGACATTAACACAAACGAATAACTTTGGAGATTTAGGTGGTAGTATTCTTGCGTTGCTACATCTTTATGATCCATTATACTTCTTAGACACGATTATATTAATTGTGTTAGTCGCAACAAAATTTGCAAATCCAAAACCAATTCGTGTTGCGAAGCATAAATTATCTCTAGTATTTGTAGCAGGTATTTTATTATTCAGTGTTAACTTAGGTCTTGCAGAGTCTGACCGTCCTGAATTATTAACAAGAACGTTTGACCGTAATTATATTGTGAAATATTTAGGTGCATACAACTACACAATTTATGATGGAATTCAAAGTGCGAAAGCATCGACAGAACGAGCATTAGCTGATGGCGATAATATGACAGAAGTACGAAATTATTTAACATCAACTTATGCAAGTCCAAATCCTGAGTATTTCGGTAAAGGAAAGGGAATGAACGTAATTTACATTCATTTAGAGTCATTCCAAAACTTCTTAATTGATTACAAATTAAATGGTCAAGAAGTTACACCGTTCTTAAACTCATTTACAAAAGATGCGAATACACTTTATTTTGATAACTTCTTCCATCAAACAGGACAAGGGAAAACATCTGATGCGGAGTTTATGTTAGAGAATTCAATGTTTGGTTTACCGCAAGGTTCTGTCTTTACAACGAAATCTCATAATACGTATCAATCAGCACCAGCTATTTTAGGACAACAAGGATACACATCAGCAGTATTCCACGGTAACTACAAAACATTTTGGAACCGTGACGATATTTATAAATCATTTGGTTTTAATAAATTCTTTGATGCGTCATACTACGATATGAATGAAAAAGACGTAGTAAACTACGGGTTAAAAGATAAACCGTTCTTTAATGAATCTATTCCGTTATTACAAACGTTGAAACAACCGTTCTATACGAAGTTTATTACGTTATCGAACCATTTCCCTTATCCAATCGATAAGGCAGAAGCAACGATTGAACCAGCAACAACAGGTGATTCATCAGTAGATACGTACTTCCAAACAGCACGCTATTTAGATGAATCTGTAAAAGGCTTCATCGATTACTTGAAACAATCTGGTTTATATGATAACTCAATTATTGTTATGTACGGAGACCATTACGGTATTTCAGATAATCATAACGCAGCAATGTCAAAAGTAATGGGTAAAGAAATGAACTCATTTGAAAATGCACAGTTACAACGTGTACCATTAATCGTTCGTGTACCAGGAGTGAAAGGTGGCGTACAACATCAATACGGTGGTGAAATTGACGTTCTTCCAACGCTATTACACTTACTAGGTACAGATACAAAGAATTATGTTCAATTCGGTTCTGATTTATTATCACCAGATCATAAACAAGTCGTTGCGTTCCGTAACGGTAACTACGTAAGCCCAACAGTTACTGCACTAAACGGCAAATACTATGATACAACTACTGGAAAACCTGTAGAATTTACAGATGAAATAAAGAAAAATGAACAAATGGTTCAAAACTCACTAAAATACTCTGACCAAGTCGTGAATGGTGACTTATTACGATTCTACACACCGGAAGGATTCACTCCAGTAGATCGTTCGAAGTATAACTATAACAACCGCGATAAAAACAAAACGAAGGTAAAAACGACTCCGGAAGGGGAAGCTAAATAAATAATAAAAGGCGCTATTCATATGAATAGCGCCTTTTATTTGTAAATATACCATCATTATGAGACAGAACCAGCTGTTGCTTTTTGTTTAGCCTTTCCGAAGAAAACTACGCCGATGATGATAATAATGATAAATGCCCATTTAACCAAAGGGTTACTTTCGAAAAATCCAGCGAACCATTTCTCATCTACAATCATTTTCGCGGCAGTATAAGCTAAAACGGCTGCTCCAATCGTAATGATGACAGGAAAACGATCTACCCATTTTAAAATCAATGTACTGCCCCATACGACTACTGGAATAGACACTAATAATCCGATGATTACTAAAGAAAAGTTACCATGGGCAGCTCCTGCAACAGCGAGTACATTATCGATGCCCATTAACGCATCAGCAATAATAATGGTTTTAATAGCAGACCAAAATCCTTCTTCGGCCTTAATATCATGATCTTTGCCTTCAGCAATTAATTTATAAGCAATCCATATAAGGAGTACACCACCAATTAGAAGTAGCCCTGGTATTTTTAACAACCAAACAACAACTAAGGTAGCGAGGGCTCTAATCGCGATTGCCCCGATAGTTCCCCATATAATAACTTTCTTTTGCTGAACTTTCGGTAATCTTCTTGCTGCTAATCCAATTACAATGGCATTATCACCGGCTAACACTAAATCAATTACAATGATGGCAAGAAGGGCGGACAAATATTCGGCTGAAAGAAAATCCATATACATATCACTCCTTAAGAGTAATATGTGCTAAAGTGTTGATAATATAAAAAATAGGATTGAATTTGTATATTCAATCCATAATTTCTTACTGTATTTTGATATATGTTTTAATTTCGTATAAGTCGCTTTTGTATTCTTTTTTGTTTATCGTTTCGCTTTCTTAATTTTCGATTCATCTTTTTAATGCGGTTTTCTTTTCTATTATCCCAGTTATCACTTCGGATTTTACTAATAGACTTATCTGTCTTAGCACGAAAACGTCTTACTTTTTTCACGAAGGAAAGGGGTATTTTGCCGATAACACCTTGTTTTTCTAACGAATCCTCTTTACCTAGACACCAATCAGGATGAGATAATAAATAGTCGAAATCAAATGTTATCCCGTATTCTTTATCCATATATGTATACCATTCATCTAAAGTACACTTATTTTTTGTATGTAAATATGTTGATCCATCAGTCATAGCACAGCACCAATAGTCAAAATAGCTCCATAGTACCCATTCTTTCGGTACATCTAGTGTTAAAATTACCATTTTTGAATTTGTTCTACCCCAAGCTTTATGATTTCGATTTGGGTAATTATTTGCTTCCCAGACCCAAATAGGATAGTTACCTTCGTAATGAGGCAATCTTGTTTTAGCGACGCGCACCATCCAGTCATATGAATATACATCGTCTGGATCGATGAATTCTTTATTACCTTCTAAATAACCAAGTTTCTTAAATTGTTTCCATGCTTCTTCAGTTTGTACTGTATATACGATCATATGGCACCTACTTATTTAAACTAAATTATAGTATAACATGTGATTTTGAATTTTTATTGATATTAGAGAAGGGGGAGTTTGAGTCGAATATACGAGGAGTAATTCCCAAAATGATAAAAAGACTTGATTCCCAGCTAAAGGAAATCAAGTCTTTTCATTACATACGATTATCATGCCAGAAGTTTAATGGGAAGTGTTCGTTCTCATTATATGCTTCTAATTCATATCCTTTTTCTTTCAGTCCTTTAATAATTCCAGGAACTGCTTTTACTGATTGTGGATGAATATCATGCATAAGGATAACTTCTGTTGGATTTGTAGCACCATGTAACACGTTTTCTACAATTTTAGCAGATGCAGCATCAACTTGCATTTTGTTATATTTCCAGTCTAAAGAATCAATTGTCCAATCCCAAACTTTTAAGCCATTTTCTACAACTTTGTTGCGAAGAGCTTCGTTTAATCCTGGCATAGAGCCGTAAGATGGACGAGTTAATACTGGTGATTTACCTAAAACACCAGCGATTAAGCCTTGGTCTTCCTTCATTTCATCTACGTAATGACCTTCAGTGTAAAGTTTCTTGTAGTTATGAGTCATACTGTGCATCCCAACGTAGTGACCTTCAGCATCTTCGCGTTTTACAAGATCAGGGAAAGCTTTTACGTTTGAACCAATTAGGAAGAATGTTGCTTTTGCATTTTCTTTCTTTAACATATCTAAAAGCTCAGCTGTGTATTTTCCAGGACCGTCATCAAATGTTAAATAAGCGACTTTTCTAACTTGCCCGTTATAATGTTTTGGAGCTTCTTTCGGAGCAAGAGATGTTTGAATCTCACTTACAAGTTGAACAGATTTTGCTTCATCCTCTGTACTAGCTAGAGCAGTATGTACTGATCCAAAAGCTACTTCGTATGTGAATAATACCCCCGCACAAACTAACATAGCCCTTTTTACTAAAGTTGTCATTCGAATTCCATTGTGCATAATTTTCCTTCTCTCTATAAAAGTTCTACTCTACTATATTAGCAATTATAGGTAGGGAAATGCAAAAAAACTTTTTTACAAGTGTAAAAAAGTTTACTCAAAAGTATGCAAGATTTTATATCAATTGCAGTTTTGAAAAATAGGATGAATTTAAACTTTATTATTTAAACTTTCAATCACCAAATCATACTTTCGTATCACTTCGTTTTCGTTCCAATTATTGATTCGAATATTTTTGTTTTTTATTAAAATATTGGTAAAGAAACAATTACATGAAAAAAGGAGTGGGAATATGGATAATTATATTTGCACTACATGTGGAGTACAGTATCCCGAAAATGAAGAAGCACCTTCTCGCTGTAAAATTTGTAATGAGGAAAGACAATATGTTAATCCAATTGGGCAGTCATGGACAACATTAGAAACGATGCAAAATAGCAATTTATACAAAAACGAAATAATAAAAGAAGAAAGCGGTTTGTATAGCATTACTACTAAACCTAAATTTGCGATTGGACAAACAGCATTTTTAATACAAAGTAAAACTCTAAATGTTATGTGGGATTGCATTAGTTATTTAGATGATAAAACGATACAACGTATATATGATTTAGGTGGTATTCAAGCAATAGCACTTTCTCATCCACATTATTACTCTACACAAGTTAAATGGGCGGAAACATTCAATGTACCTATTTATATTCATGAAGATGATAAAGAGTGGGTGGTTCGTCCGAGTAAGCAAATTAAATTTTGGTCTGGGGAGCATCTGATATTATCGGAAGAACTTACATTGCATCGCTTAGGAGGCCATTTTAAGGGTGGAACTGTTATACATTGGAAAGACGGTAATGAAGGGAAAGGTATTTTGTTATCAGGTGATATTATACAAGTAGTTTCGGATCGAAAATGGGTAAGTTTTATGTATAGTTATCCCAATCTCATTCCATTACCAGCGAATAAAGTTAGAGATATGGCAGAGAAGGTAAAAGATATCCAATTTAGTCGACTATATAATGCATTTCATGGTGTGGTGGAAGATGCGAATAAAGCTGTACAAAGATCTGCTGATCGGTATATAAAGGCCCTGCAAGGAGAACTATTTCATACGTAATAGCTTGTAATTCATCTCTATATTTATATAACTAATTTTATATGAATTTTATACTAAAGTCCTATTGTTTATTAACTAATAGGTCTTTCAACTTAGGAAGTTCACACTAATGAGGGATGTTAAAGGGAATATATGTAACCTATACTAATTACTATAAAGCTTTGGAAAATGAAAAGGAGGAGATTTGCATGAAGAATTGGGTTCAATTTAGAATTGCAAGACCAACAGATAAATTTGAAGAAGTGATAAGTTTTTATGAAACAGGATTAGGTTTAAAACGTATAGGGGAATTTCACAATCATGAAGGATATGATGGGGTTATGTTTGGCTTACCAGATGAAGAGTATCATTTGGAGTTTACTACACATGTTAATGGAAGTCCATGTCCGGCACCGACAAAAGATAATTTACTAGTTTTTTATATGCCTATTAAAGATGAAATTGAAAAGATAGTGAATCGATTAAGTAATATGGGCTATCATGAGGTAGAACCTGAAAACCCGTATTGGATAGAGAAAGGAACCACAATAGAGGATCCAGACGGTTGGAGAATTGTGCTTATGAATGCATCTGAATAAGAAAACTATTTTCATATGAAATAGAGTGTAACAAAATGATTTAGACATAAATCCCTACAGTGTTTGTAGGGATTTTTATATAAGAAATTTTTATTGAGAGAGTTATTAAAATGTAGAAAGTATTTTGGCTAAGAACAAATGTAGTAAACATAATTTATGAAGGAGGTATAAAAGTAAGATAGTAAACCATTTTGAAGCGTTTTCTAAACATGTTGGAAATACACATCTTATTAAAAGTTCTTTCGTAGTTTATATCTTATTCTACGCAAAATTGATACCATCAAAAAACTGTATGTTTAACATGTACAGTTTTTTGATGGTATAGCTGTGCAATGTTTAGAAATTTCACATACCGTATTTTAAAAATAAATATAGGAAAAACAAAAAGTAATGTAGAATATATCGTACATACATATATACAGTTAACATAAAAGATAAAGAGGTGGGTATATGTTACTTGAGGAAGTAATGCAGCAACTAGAGGAATATGGAACAGAACAAAATCGAAAAACGTATAAAAACCACGGAGCGAAAGAGCCGTTATTTGGAGTTAGTTTTGCGAATTTAAAATTGTTAAAAAAGAAGATAAAAAAAGATCACGATTTAGCAGTTGAATTGTGGGAAACGAAAAATATGGACGCAATGACATTAGCAACTTATATTTTAGACCCGAAAAAAATAACGACAGAACAGCTTAATAGTTGGATTCAGGATGTTGATTATTACTGTTTAATGGATGTTCTGATGACATCTATATGTACTTCGCCAATTGCAATAGAAAGAATGGAAGAGTGGATAAAGTCTAATGATGAATGGATTGGAAGAGCTGGCTGGTCTTTATTAGCAAATATAGCGATTAAAAATAAAACGTTACATGATGATTTCTTCTCTCCGTACTTAGAAGAGATTAAAGAAAATATACATAATGAAAAAAATAGAAAAAAAGAAGCGATGAATAGTGCTTTAATCGCAATAGGAATTCGTAATGAAGACTTAGAGCGACAAGCGATTGAAATTGCAAGTGAAATTGGAAAAATAGAGGTTGATCATGGTGCAACATCATGTAAAACACCAGATGCAGAAAGCTATATAAAAAAAGCGAGAGAAAGAGCTGAAAAAAAGAAAGTGAAATAAGAAAAGAGGATCGGTTATGAAACCAATTGAAGCAGCACAAAACATAATTACATTACAATTTCCGAATTGTGATGTAGCTTTACTCGGCGGAAGCGTTGCACGAGGAGAAGCGACGAAAACATCTGACCTTGACATTGTAATAGTCGATCAAAGTTTAACTTCTTGCTATAGAGAATCTTTCTATAGTAATGGATGGCCTGTTGAGGTGTTTGTTCATAATTTCGAAACATATAAAACCTTTTTCAAAATGGATTGTGATCGAGGGAGGCCGTCGTTACCACAATTAGTTTCAGAAGGGATTGCCTTAAAAGGGGAACAGGAAATTGTTGAGAAATTAAAAAAAGAAGCGAATGATTTACTACATAAAGGACCAGCTAAATGGACCGAAGAAACGATTAAGCAGAAGCGATATTTTATTACGGATACTTTAGATGACTTTATTGGTGCAACAAAAAGAGAAGAAGAATTGTTTATCGCTAATTTATTAGCCGATTTAGTACATGAATATGTATTAAGAGTAAATGGTAAGTGGCTTGGGAGTTCAAAATGGTTTATTAGAGTGCTAAAAAGATATGATGAGCAATATGCAAACAAATTTGTAGCCGCTTTTGATCATTTTTATAAAACGGGAGGGAAAAATGAATTAATTCATTTTATAGAAAAGACGTTAGAACAGTATGGTGGAAGAGTGTTCGAAGGATTTTCTATTGGTAAATAAAGAGAGGAGAAAAAAATGAATGTACCATATGTTCAATTAAGAGAATTGACACTAGATGATGTAGAAGATCTCTATCAATGGTCATTAGATAGAGATGTAACAAAGCATTTAGTTTTACCAGATCAATATCCTCCGTTCACTCGTGGAGATACGAGAAACTGGGTTGAAGCTTGTATAAGCCGAAAAAATGGTTATGAACAAAGGGCAATGGTTACTGAGACAGGTATACATATTGGATGGGTAGACCTTAAAAATTTTGATAAAACAAATAAAAATGCTGAACTAGGAATTGCGATTGGAAATAAAGACTATTGGGGTAAAGGATTTGGAATGGCAGCTCTAAACAGCATGTTACAAATAGGTTTTTCTCAGTTTGAATTGGAGAAAATTTGGTTACGTGTAGATGAAGATAATACAAAAGCTAAAAAGAGTTATGAAAGTGCCGGATTTGTATGCGAAGGGTTAATGAGAAATGATCGATTGAGACAGGGAAAGTTCATTCATCGCTATCGTTACAGTATATTAAAAGAAGAGTATGAATCAAAAATTAATAACCTATAAAAATATTATGTAAATTAAAAAGGGGAAAATAAAATGATTCGATTACTTACAAAAGCGGATGCAAAAAAATATTGGGAGTTGCGTTTACAAGCACTACAAGTAAATCCAGAAGCATTTATAACGACTTATGAAGAAGCAGTACGTCAAGAAAACCCTCTTGAACGAGTTGCTAGTAATCTTTCATCCAACAGTAGTTTTACATTTGGTGCTTTTAATAATGAAAATCGTTTAGTTGGGGTTGTTACTTTATTAACAGAAGAAAAAGACGCATATAAGCATAAAGGACATATCGTTGCAATGTATGTAGATACTGAAAATCGAAGAAGTGGTCTTGCACGTGATTTAATACGTAAAGCAATTGAAAGGGCAAAAGAGATGAAGCTAGAGCAATTGAATTTAGGGGTTGTGTCAACGAACGAACCAGCCAAACGATTATATGAATCAATGGGATTTAAAACATACGGAATTGAAAAAAGGGCTATAAAAATGAATGGTGTGTATAGTGATGATGAACATATGGTGTTGTTCTTTTAAGAGAGGAAGTTTTGTATGAAAGATCTCCATTTAGAAAGAAAAATGGACCCTCAAGTAGCGATTTTGTATGCGACGGTTGCTGATACGTTTAATAGATTGCAAAGGTTAGTCGAAGGTACTGAAGAGAACGAACTATCCTATAAAGGGTCTGAAAATAATGAAAATAGTATTGGGCAGTTACTTCAGCATTTAGCAGTTGTTGATTTACATTGGGTGTATCGTTTCAAGGGAGAAGATGTTCCGCCAGCATTTGAAAATAAATATGGTCCTATGTTAAATGAAGTAGGAGAATTACCAAGTTTAAGAAAAAACACATTGCAAGAGTTAATGCAAGATTATGAAGCAGTGCAAAAATTGTTTTATGAAGAATGTATGAAACTAACAGAAACTGATTTAACGCGGGAAGTTTTGTATGAAAAAGGCGAAACTGCGACAATAAGATGGGGAATATGGCATATAGCAGATCATAATCGGTATCATCAAGCTCATATAAATCGATTGAGGAAATTATACAGAGAATATAAACTACATATTCTTTAATTTTTGAATGAACGAACGCCCCTAAATAATAATTAAAGGAGGCGTTTGTTTTTATTCGTTCGCTTTTCTTCCCAAGCTATCATTAAATTTTTATGATAATCTTTTGGTTTCTCAATAGAAAACCAGTAAATTGAATGTGCAATAGTTGGTAGCCATCTTTTATAGCGGATGCGTATATTTTCATGGTGAGTATAGTGGGTCGAGATTAAAGTAGATTTTGACCCTTGAAAATTTTGATATGTAATGGCCTCGATTTCATACCAATGCACTTTATTCCCATGTAAATCTACTACAATTCCTTCATCATCCTAAAGTGAAATGTAAGTTTGAATGTAGATTTTTCATCGCGTATACTAAAATATAGGTCATAGAGATAAAAAATTAAATACAAGGGGTTTTACAATGAAAGCAATTGTTATAGGAATACTGGCATCATTTTTCTTTGCCTTTACTTTTGTTTTGAACAGGGCAATGGACTTAGAAGGTGGAAGCTGGATTTGGAGTGCATCATTACGGTATTATTTTATGGTTCCAATGCTATTACTTATTGTTATGTATAGAGGGAACTTAAAGCAACTCTTTCAATATATGAAAAACAATCCGAAAGAATGGTTAGTGTGGAGTATCGTTGGATTTGGTCTCTTTTATGCACCGCTTAGTTTTGCTGGAGCGTTCGGACCAGGTTGGCTCGTTGCATCAACATGGCAAATTACAATCGTTGCAGGGATTTTGTTAACACCATTTTTTGCGGTGGATCCACTACATAAAAAACTTCCGATGAAGGAATTAGTAATGTCGGGCATTATTTTATTCGGTGTCGTTCTCATGCAAGTAGAACATGCTTCTTCATTAGGTATTCGTGAAACCGTTTTATGTGTAGTTCCTGTACTTATTGCAGCATTTGCGTATCCTCTTGGAAATAGAAAAATGATGCAAGTTTGTAAAGGGGAATTAGATGTATTTCAGCGAGTACTCGGTATGACATTAGCAAGTTTACCATTTTGGTTTTTATTATCTGGTTACGAAGTATCAACAGGCGGATTACCGTCAAGTAGCCAAGTTTTTCAATGTTTTATTGTAGCAGTTAGCTCTGGGTTAATCGCGACAGTATTATTTTTCTTTGCAACAGATCTTGTGAAAGATGATCCGCAAAAATTAGCAACAGTGGAAGCGACGCAGTCTGGTGAAGTTTTATTTGCGCTAGTAGGAGAGTTGATCTGGTTATCTGCACCAATCCCATCATCATTATCTTGGATTGGTATGAGTCTCGTTATTATTGGAATGATACTTCATAGTTATGTGGCTGTCGTTGTAAAAAAAGAAGAAAAAATAACGGCGTAATGAGATTAGCTCTTTTTATTAAGAGCTAGTCTTTTTTCATAGAAAGGGATGAAAGTATGAATTTACAGTGTGTTAAACAAATTGAGAAAGATTCAATATTAAATGTGCTACAATATGCCGTCGGTCCAAATGAAATAAGCTTAAAGAAGGCAGTAATATTTTATCAAAGTAATAAAGGGACTTTGTACAAATATGAAGAAAAAGCTTGTCTAGGTATTGAAATAATCGGAGAAACTAAAGCACGCATATGTCATATAGCAGTGGCTCCAGATTATCGTCAAAAAGGAATTGCACTGCAAATGATTAAAGAAGTGGTAAGGATATATCAATTGACTTATATAGAAGCGGAGACAGACGATGGGGCGGTAGAATTTTATAAAAGAATTGGTTTTCAAGTTAAAAGTTTAGGAGAAAAATATCCAGGGATAGAAAGACTTCATTGTTACATGGAAAAATAGTATAAAATATGCATATGGAGTATAGTTTGAAAAAATAGGATTTACATTTTTCTTCATTTCAAAAAAACTCTCGCTCATCATTATCTACGATTTTAATAGAGTTTTGAGGCTTCAGTATAATAATATACATATTTTTGTAGTAATGAATATGATTAAGTTAAAAATTAAGAAAAATATGATAATATATTTATATAAAAGTTTAAATTTACGTGGCTAGTGGGGGAACCAATATGAAAATGAATGAAATAGTAGCAAGTACACAATTTCCAAATACAATCGAAACAATAACAAAAGATTTAAAAGCATTAGGAGTCGAAAAAGGAATGACAATTATCGTTCATTCATCACTAAGTTCTATCGGGTGGATATCTGGTGGTGCCGTTGCTGTAGTAGAAGCATTAATGAAAGTTGTTACGGAAGAAGGAACGATAATAATGCCAACGCAATCTTCGGATTTGTCCGATCCGAAACATTGGTCAAGACCACCTGTACCGGAAGACTGGTGGCAAATTATCCGAGATAACGTCCCAGCATTTGATTCACGTATAACCCCAACAAGGGGAATGGGTGAAATAGTTGAATGTTTTCGTACATATCCGAATGTAGTACGTAGTAATCATCCGTTAGGAAGTTTTGCTGCATGGGGAAAACATGCAGTAGGAATAACAATGAACCATTCGTTATCAATGAGCTTTGGAGAAGAATCTCCATTAAGAAAAATATATGATTTAGACGGGTACGTATTATTAATTGGTGTTGGATATGATTCCAATACGTCTGTTCATTTATCCGAGGTGCGTTCTGGTGCATGTGAGTTAATACAAGTAGGAGCACCTATTATAGAAAACGGTGAAAGAGTGTGGAAAGAGTTTGTTGAAATGGATTACGAATCTGAGAAGTTTGTAGAAATTGGTGTGGAGTTTGAGCGAAAAGGAACTGTAAAAAATGGGAAGATAGGGAATGCAACGTGTCGTCTAATGAAACAGCGTGATATAGTTGACTTTGGAACAGAATGGTTTCGTAAGAAAAATTAGTAAGGGATGGTTACAATGAAGGGGAAAAAGGTATTAATTACGAGCGGTGGTTGTCTAGAAAAATGGGATCAAGTACGCGGGCATACGAATATGGCCAAAGGTACAATCGGAAGGATAATCGCAGAAGAACTTCTAGCTAAAGGGGCACATGTTATATATTTACACGGTTATTTTGCGGAGAAACCGAGTGATGTACATAGAGGGTTAGAATTACATCCATTTGAAGGAATCGTTGATTTACAAGATAAAATGAAAAGTATCATATCACATGAAAAGGTTGATGCAGTCATTATGGCAGCGGCTGGATCAGATTGGATTGTAGAGAAAATTTGTGATCAAGATGGTAATGTTCTTAATATGAACGGAAAAATTTCAAGTGATATAGCACCGATTATTCACTTTCAAAAGGCTCCAAAGGTATTAAAACAAATAAAAGAATGGGACCCAGAAACAGTACTTGTTGGTTTTAAACTTGAAAGTGATTTAAATGAAGAAGAACTGTTTGAAAGAGCAAAAAATAGAATGAAAGAAGCAAGGGCGAATGTAATGATTGCGAATTCACCACATTCTTTATATTCGCGCGGGGCTGTGCATTATGTAATTGGACAGGATGGTAAAGGGAAGTTGTGTAATGGGAAAGATGAAACAGCGAAAGAAATTGTCAAAAGCTTAGAGGTATTATGTAATCGTGTCACTGCTTTTTAAAATTAAGTTTTTAGATGAGAATGAATCCGCATAGTAATAAGTAAGCGAAACTTTAATTGGTGGGAATTTTACTTTTACACGAATGTGAAGCGTATACCAATCAAGAGCTATACACAGAATAATTGGTGAGGAGTGGATTCTATGGAACATTTATTAAAGCAAGCTATTAAACTTAGAAATGAAAAGAAATATGCGCAGTCTAAAGAGATGCTTATAGGATTAACAAACTTTACAAAGGATGCAGAAGTACTGTATCAATGTGCGTGGATACATGATGTAATGGGGCTAGAAACAGAAGCAGTTCCGTATTATGAGCAGGCAATCGCAAATGGACTTGATGGCGAATCGCTTTGCGGTGCTTATATTGGTTTAGGAAGTACATATCGTTGTATAGGGGAATATGAAAAGGCAATTACAGTATTAGAAGCTGGGGTGAAAAAATTTCCAGAGAATGCTCCGATGAAAGTATTTTTATCATTAGCAAAATATAACGTAAACGATCACGAATCAGCGATGAAATTATTACTTGAAACTGTCGTGAAAGTAGAGGAAGTAAAAGAATTTGAACGTGCCATTTCATTTTATAAAGACCATTTAAATGAGGTTTTTAAATAAAGGAGTGAACGTATGAAGGTTACACTATCACGAAGGCGAAAAGGTATTTGGATTGGACTCGTCTCTTTAATTATGCTATCAAACTATTTATTGTATGCCCTTCCAATTGTACCAGTTGCGCCGAAAGAAGTTGTGCTTGGGTCATTATTAGATTGCATGTTTGTCATTCCAATCATCACGTATTTCTTCATTATTCGAAAAAGATACTCGTTAACATATATAGTTCCTGTTGTAATAGCTGGTTATATTTTTGCAAGATTTATTATTCCAAGTGATTATTTACAAGCTTTTTCATTCATCTCTTATATTATTGTTGCGGCTGAAATTGCATTTGTAGGTCTAGAATTATTCCTTCTCTATAAAATTGTTAGAGTGCTTCCTAAAATAATAAAAAAATATAAAGAATATAGAAGAGAAAATTATTCCTTTTCTTATGCAATTGATGCAGCGTTTGACGCTACTATGAAAAGAGGTAAGTTAATAGATGTCATTCTAACAGAGTGTAAGTTAATCTATTATGCGTTTTTATCGTGGCGTGAAAAAGTACCAACAGGTAAATCTGTATACTCATATCATAAAAAGACTGGTGCTATAGGTGTGTATATCATGATTATTCATGCAACAGCAATTGAAAGCATTGGTTTTCATTATTTACTACATCAGTGGAATCCAGTAATAGCATGGATTTTACTTATTTTAAATGTATACGCGATGATTTATTTTATAGCTGAAATACAAGCGATGCGCAAAAATCCACTTGTCGTAACAGAAGAACAAGTAATCATTCAAATCGGATTAGGAAAGAAAATTGTTGTGCCATTTACACAAATTGATAATATTGCGTTCTACAAGGGTGAATTGCTAACGGCAAAAGAAGGGAGACAGGTATTGGATGCAACTGTTATGGAGTTCATAAAAGAACCTGCTACTTTTGAAATAACATTAAAAGAGTCAGTGAAAGCGCAGTTGTTATACGGCTTTTCTAAAACAGTAAGTCGTGTTTACTTAAATGTTGATGAAGAACGAAAATTTTATGATGCGGTTAAGGAAAAGTTAAAACATGAGTAATAGTACTGTTAGTTGCATAAAAACAAATGAGCTTCCGTTAGAAGTGAAAAAATATGAAACATGGATAGTGAAAAACTCTTTCTAAATAAGAAGGAGTTTTTATTATGTACTTGTATAAATCATTATATAAAAAACTATACACTTCTTTATTACTACATAAATGGATATAATTGAGGATAGAACTAGCATAAGGGGAAACAAAATAATGAATAAGTTACTTACATCGAAAATTGAAATTATAGAAAGAAAAATCCGGTATAACTCAACAATAGTAGATCACAATTGCTTATTACTTGAAAAGCAATCACAAAGTATCGTTTTATTTCACGAGGTGCAGTATTCATTTACAATGACTGCAAATGATACTAAGTTAACAATCCCAAAAGGGAGTTATACAATCGCATATTACTGGAAAGATCGTCCGTACAATTTATACGTATGGAGAGATATAAAAGGAAAGTATTTAGGTTCCTATTTTAATATCGTAAAAAACACACAAATAAAAGATGAAGTGGTTTCCTTTGAAGATTTAATCATCGATATTATGGTACTTCCAAATGGAGAATACTTCATATTGGATGAGGATGAATTACCAGAACCATTAGGAAATTTCGAAGGTGGTTATGTGAAGAAAGCTCTTTATGGATTAAAAGAAATCATTCCAAAAGAGCTGCCACCAATAGTTTTGGAGACAGCCAGAGTGCAGAGGAAATAAAATTTAATTACATAAATATTTTGAATGGGAATGAGTAGTCTCAAGTTATATGATCTAACTTTTTTGATAAATCTAAGGTTAGTAGCATATCTCTTGAGATTACTCTTTTTTTGTAGAAATTTCGTCGCTTAGTTATTAAATCGATTTTAAATTTATGAAATAATATTGACTGAATCAAGTTCAGTCGTTTATGATTGAATTAGATTCAGTCGTGGTGAAAACATTGTAGGAGATGACGTATGAAAAGAATATCAAAAGAACCAGATGTAAGACGCCAAGAGTTAATGGATATTGGTTTTGAACTATATATGAAAAATGGTATGAAAGGATTTGGCATAAAAGATGTTGTGAATCATGCAGGTGTAGCAACGGGCTTATTTTATTATTACTTCAAGTCTAAAGAGAATTTTGTTGATGAAGTTTTAAATGACTGTATTGTGAAAAATATGGAGTTAATTGAAGAAATACTTGTTTCAAATGAACGGTCTGTCATGCAAAAGATGAAAGATTCACTAGATATATTTTGGACATTTATTGAAAAGTTAGCACCCTATAAAAATGTGAGTTCGTTTCAGACGGAACAACATTTTCAACTGGAACAGAAATTATTCGCACGTATGCAACCGTTCATTAGACAAGTAATTGAAGAGGGAGTGAAAACAGGGATTTTTTATACTGATAACTCATTATTAGCTTCTGGATTTATTTTATACGGTCTTAACAGTATTGCTCATTCAGAAGTAAAGTTGAATCTAGATACAAAACATGAAATGGTTAATT